>NZ_VBTN01000004.1:0-232397 GCF_013277805.1 Pseudomonas sp. MS15a(2019) | reverse complement strand
GGGATGGGTTGACCACTACATCCAGCCAGGCGCGGCCTTGGTTCTGGGCCTCGTCGACCTTCTTGTTCAGCTCGTCGAGGGTCCCGCCTAGGGTTTCCCGGGCCTGTTCGCGGGCGGCTTCTTCCACCTTGGTGGCGAAGCTGTCCGCCGCCTTCTCCGCGCTGTCGCAACCGCCGAGGCCGAGCAGCAGGAGGATGCCTGCAAGACTGAGGATGACTCTGGTGTTCATGGTCGACTGCTCCTGTTCACGAAGGCCGATTCAGCGAATCGCGTGATTCCTGACCGGCGGCGGTGTGCTTGGCTTCGCCGCGGGTCTTATACAGCGAGACCAGTACGCCGCCGGCCAGCAGGCCCAGGGTCACGCTCAGGGAGATCACCGGCGGGATCTTGCCGATGATGCCCACCAGGAAGATCTTGCAGCCGATGAACACCAGTACCAGCGCCAGGGCGTACTTGAGATAGGCGAAGCGGTGGATCATCGCCGCCAGGGCGAAGTACAGGGCGCGCAGGCCCAGGATGGCGAAGACGTTGGAGGTGTAGACGATGAAGGGATCCTGGGTGATGGCGAAGATCGCCGGCACGCTGTCCACCGCGAACACCAGGTCGGCGCACTCGATCACGATCAGCGCCAGGAACATCGGCGTCACCCAGAGCACCGTCTTGCCGCTGGCATCGGGCTGGCGCACGAAGAAGTGCTGGCCATGCAGCTCATCGGTCACCCGCAGTTTCTTGCGCAGAAACTTGATGAAGACGTTGTCGTCGAGCTTGGGCTCTTCGTCCACCTTGGCGAACAGCATCTTGACCCCGGTGATCACCAGGAAGGCGCCGAAGACATAGAGGATCCAGTCGAACCTGTGGATCAGGGCGGCGCCCAGGCCGATCATGATGGCCCGCAGCACGATCACCCCGAGGATGCCCCAGAACAGCACCCGGTGCTGGTATTCGCGCGGGATGGCGAAGAAGCCGAAGATCACCGCCATGAGGAAGACGTTGTCCGTGGACAGCGACTTCTCGATTAGGAAACCGGTGACGTAGTCGAGGCTGGCATCGGCGCCCTTGAGCTGCCAGACGAAGAGGGCGAACAGCAGACCCGCGGTGATGTAGCCGGCGGACAGCAGCAGGCTCTCCTTGACCTCGATGGGCTTGTTCTCCTTGTGGAGGACACCCAGGTCGAAGGCCAGCAGGGCGATGACGACGGTGAAGAAGGTAAGCCACATCCAGGTGGCGGTGCCGAGGAAGTCGGCGAAGAAGAATGCATGTAGGGCGTTCATGAGCCCCTCCTTAGTCAAGTTGCAAGACTATGACTCGACATGGCGGCATACGCCGTCAGAGGGGCCCGGGTCACCCATAGAGGATTTCGAACTCGCGCACATTCGGCAAGGGTTGCAGTTTTACAAAATGCAACCGCTCTGGGTCAGGCCTCTCGAGAGGAATGGTGGCCGGTGATCAGCCAGCGACCCTCGATCTGCTCGAAGGTGAAGAGGAAGCGCGCAGGGACACTGATGACCTGCTCACCTTCCCGATAGTGAAAGACATAGAGCCCGCCGACGACCACGGTGCCGAGCGTGCTGCTGACCCTTTTCTTGAAGATCTGCACATCGCACACCAGCCCTTCGTTGGCGAGGAAGTTGCGAAAGTATTGCCGCCGGCTGTCTTCGCAATCCCGGACTTCGTTGGAAAGGGTGGGCACCAGGATGGCGTCGGGTGCATAGAGGGCGAGAATGGCTTCCACCTCGCGGGTGGCCACAGTCGCGGCCCAGGTATGCAGGGCGGCCTTGGCCCCGGCAAGGCAGGCGATTTCTTCATTGGAGCGAACAGGCGCGTAGCCAGGCGTCGCGACGGACATGGCGTTATCCTCAGGCGAAAGTGCAGTTGTTATAATATAACAAATTGCCTGGAGCAGGTGAGCTGCACGGACACATCGCTGGAGGATGACGCCAGTTCGTGGCGTCTAGGTCTGGGCAAGGCAAGGTCGCCGTCGGCTGCCGGCGACGGAAGGGAAAGGCGAATCAGCGATTTTCGATCTTCGAGCGCAGCGGGATCTCTTCGCGCGAATCCGTGTCGCTCACCGGTTGGCCCACCATCTCTTCATAAACCGCCGGCTGGGCGATGAACAGGCGAACATCCTTGACGTCGTCGAGGATACGCCGGGCTTCTTCCACCGAGGCCACGTGCAGGGTCGCGCCCTTGTCGTCGGCGACCGGTACCGAGGTGCCGTCCACCAGCGCATGGATGACATAGGAGCCACCTTCCATGGACACCAGATTGACTTCCTTGACCGCGCCGGCCTTGATCTGCTGATTCAGCTCTTTGACATTCATCGAGACACCTCGGTTATCACGCTAAGGAGCCCTGCGTGACGGCAGGGACAGGTATGGATTCGAGGTGGGAGCGGGGCTGGGAGTTCCGGGGTGGCGGTCTCCTGGGTGCGTCCCGCTGCCCTTGTCAGTACCCCGTCATCTCCAGATAGCCCACCCCCTTGGCGCTGCCCTCCACCCTGACCGGTCCCTCCCAGTAGGGCGTACCCAGGGCCATCCAGGCATCGGGGTTGATCGCCGCGATGCGCAGGTCGAGCTGCTGCCCCGGCAGGCTGATGGACCAGCGTACCGGCACCTCGCGTCCGGCTACCCTGTGGGTGGACTCCGGTGCCAGGCGGATATCGCCGGGATGCAGGGGTTGGTTGTGGCCATCGGCGGCGATCAGGTTACCGAACAGATAATGCTGGCCGTCGGCCTGGCGCAGGCGATAGAGCATCAGCTGGCGACCGTCGTCGAGGTGCAAGGAAAACCAGTCCCAGCCTAGTTGATCGGCAGCCAGATGCTGGCTGCTCCATTCGCGATCCAGCCAGGCGAGACCCTTGACCGGCACGCGCCGGCCCTCGATCTGTAGTTCGCCCTGGGCCTGGAAGAAGGGCTGGCTGTAGTAGTAGGACGCCTGGCCGCTGGCGGATTTACGACTCACCCCGCCTTCGCCCTGGAGCACCAGTGGACCGGTGGCGGCGAGATCCAGCCGATAGGCGAAACCCGGCCCCTTAGCCTGGACCTCGGCCCGCCCGGTCAGGTCGCCGCTCAGCCGCCAGTCGTCGATCCAGGCGGAAAAGGGGGCGGCCGTCACCCCGGCCTGGCCAATGCCGCCGCGACCCTGGGTCTGGACGGAGAACTGGCGGGTTTCGCTGGTGAGCCCGGCATGGCCCAGCCAAAGGTTGCCATTGCCCCAGCCGGGCTGGTCGGCGCCGGGGCGCAGGGCATTGCGGAACAGCGTCCACTGCACGCCGTACTGATGGCCCTCGGCATCGCTGAGGTTGGCGGTGACGTACCACCACTCGATGCGAAAATCCGGATGGGGACCGTGATCGGCGGGAAAGCTGAACACCTTGCCCGGTACCACGGAGGCGAAGTCTTCGCTGCCCTGGCCGAGGCCGGCGAAGCCCTCGGATGCCGGCTGCTTGTTGCAACCGGTGAGCAGCAGGAGTGCGACCAGCAGGGCCCTAGCGTTCATTGCCGAGTTCTCGCAGCAGATCCAGTGGTTGACTGCGCTGCAGCCGCAACAACGGCCAGGCGGCCGCCAGGAGGGTCGCCAGCAGGGCAATGGCAGAAAGCGCCAGCAGTTGACTTGGGAAGACCTGCAGGGGCAGTCGCCAGCCGAAGGCCTGGACGTTCACTACCGCCACCAGGCACCAGGCCAGCAGGATGCCCAGGGGAATGGCGAGGGCCAGGGTGAGAAGGGCAAGCCCCAATAGTTGCCCCAGGCTGAGCAGGATCAGTCGTGGACGCTCGATGCCCAGCGCCCAGAGCGGCGCGAGCTGGCCCAGACGCCGCTGCGCCTGGCCGAGCAGGGCGATGAAGAGGGCGAGGCCGGCCACCGCCAGGGTCAGAGCGTTGAGCGCCGCGGTGGCGCTGAAGGTGCGCTCGAAGACTTGATCGGCATAGCGACGCAACTGCCCCTGGTCGATGGAATGGCTGGTATCCAGCCCGAAGCGCTGCTGCAGCTCGCTACGCAAGGCCTCTACCTGTGGGGGCGCCATGCGAACGACGATGCGCACCAGGGTGGCCTCCGGCCACAGCGCCCGCAGCTGTGCCTGGGACAGCAGCACATGACCGCGCGGATTGCCATAGTCGGCGTAGGTGGCCAATATCGGGGCGGACCAGCGACCTTGGCTCCCCTGCAGCTCCACCCGCTGGCCCTTGACCACGCCCAGGCGGCGGGCCAGTTGCTCGCTGAGCATCAGGCCGTCGCCGGCGAAGAAGGGCGTCCAGGCCTCGCCACCGGCATCCAGCAGCGGCCAGTGTCGACGATAGAGATCAGCGTCCAGGATACCGCTCAGGGTGGACGGCTGGCCTTGAATGCCCGTCTCCAGTTCGTACACCGGCAGCACCGCGCCCACGCTGGGTTGCCGGGGCAGCCAGTCGAGCAGGGCCGCTGCCTGGGTAGCATCCTGCGGACGCAAGTAGAGTTCGGCGGCCAGGCGCTGGTCGAGCCAGCCATCGAAGGTGCGGCGAAAACCCTCGGTCATGCTGCCGGCGCCGACATTGGCCGCCAGGGCCAGCAGCAGCGCCATCAGCGCCTGGGATAGCCCGGGCAGTTGCTGCCGGGCGTCGGCCAGGAACCAGCGCGAAAGGGGACGCCTCGCTCGCTTCAGCAAGAGATCCAGCAGTGCGCTCAGCAGCGGCGGCAGCGCCAGGGCAGCAGCCAGCAACAGGCAGCCGAGCAGGGCCAGGCCGCTGGCCAGGCTGTTGCCGCCCAGCCACAGGACCAGCGCTGCCAGGCCCACCAGCAGGGCGCCCAAGGCCTGGCGCCTGAGCCAGCGGCCATGGGCGGCGCGCCAGGCTTCGCCCTGGGCCAGGGCCAGCAGCGGCAGCCGCGCCGCGCGCCAGAGGCCATCGGCACCGGCCAGCAGGGCGCCGCCCAGGCTGAGGCCGAGTCCGGCCAGCCACCAGGCCGAGCTCAGGGTCAGGCTGCCGGCGACCTCGGCGCCATAGAGGCCGCGCAAGCTGGCCGCCACATCGGGCAACAGCAGCGCGGCCAGGGCATAACCGCTGGCCACGCCCAGGGCACCGGCCACCAGGGCGATCAACGCCAGTTCCAGGGTCAGCGCCAGCACCAGGGTCGCGGCCGAGAGGCCACAGGCGCGCAGAGTACGCAGCAGGGCACGGCGTTGTTCCAGCGCCAGACCGGTGGCGGCATGGACGATGAACAGGCCGACGGCAAAGGCCAGCAGGCCAAGCGCCAGCAGATTGAGGTGGAAGCTGTCCGTCAGACGAGCCAGCTCGGCGCCCTGGTCGTTTTCCACCCGGTGCAGGTCGACGCCGGCTAAGGTGGGCAGCGCGCGCTGAAAGGTCTTAGGCAGGATCAGCCGGGAGAGCTGGTCCGGTGCGTCCAGCAGGCGCTGGGCCTGGCCGATGTCCAGTACCAGGGTACCGGGCGCCAGGCCGGGCCGGGGTTGCAGTGGTGGCAGCGGCAGGCCGTCGGCGCGGTGTAGCACCTGGCCCGCCTGGAGCTGCCATTCACGCAGCGTCTCCGGCGCGATCCAGGTGGTCCCGGCCGGACTGAGGAAGTCGTACAGGGCCGTGGGCGAGGCACCGGCCGCCACCCCCTGGTCACTGGGCAGGCTGACCGGCTCGATGCCCAGCAACGGCAGGGTGCCCTCGCGCTCCGCCAGGGTCAGGCGACCCTGCAGGACGGGCGACACCGGCCAGCCCTGCCGGCGCAACTCGACGAACAGCGCCTGGGTGAAGCGCTTGCCGTCGCGGGCCTCCAGACTCGACTGGTCGGCACCGAAGAGCGCGCTGGCCTGGGCATAGCTCTGGCGGGCCTGGGCATTGAGCGCCAGCACCCCGATCAGCAGTGCCGTCGCCAGCCACAGGCCGGCGATCAGGCCGGCGAGTTGCAGGGGATGCCGCCGCCAGTGGCTGACCAGGCTGTGCAGACTCCAGAAGAGCAGCCTCATGGCCGAGCCACGGCTGCGCCGCCAAGGCGTCCGCGTTCCAGCTGCAGGGTGCGATCGAGATGGCTGGCGATGCGCGCGCTGTGGGTCACCATCAGCAGACTGCTGCCGGTCTCGGCCACCAGCTCCAGCAGCAGCGCCAGGGCCTGGTCGCCGCTGGCTTCGTCGAGATTGCCGGTGGGTTCATCGGCCAGCAGCAGGGGCGGCCGGGAGGCGAGGGCGCGACCCAGGGCCACGCGTTGCTGCTGGCCGCCGGAAAGCTGCTCCGGATAGCGCTCCAGCAGGGCGGCCAGCCCCAGGCGTTCGGCGAGTTCGGTTTGCCAGCGCGGATCATGACGGCCGGCCAGCCGCGCCTGGAAGGCGAGATTGTCGGCCACCGTCAGGCTGGCGATGAGGTTGAATTGCTGGAAGATCAGCCCGATGCCCTCGCGGCGCCAGGCAGCCAGGGCACCTTCGTTGAGGCTGGAGAGCGCTTGGCCAGCGGCCTGGATGTGGCCCTGGTCAGGCCGGTCGAGTCCGGCGACCAGGTGCAGCAGGGTGCTCTTGCCACTGCCGGATTCGCCCATGAGCGCCAGACTCGCGCCCCGTGCCAGGCTGAGGTCCACACCGCGCAGGACCGGCAGCGGGCCCTGGGGCGTTGGATAACTCTTGTGCAGATCGGTGATGGTCAGCATCGCGCCTCCAGCGCCGGTCGTGGTCTGCAATCGACCGGGCGAGGGCGGCGACGTTCAGCGCGGCTAGCGGCGTCTGGTCTTGTCCTTGCCGGTCTTCTCGTCTTCCTCGCGCTGCAGGCGCTCGCACTTGCGCACCATGGTGAGGTAGTACACGGCGCTGCCGGCGAACAGGATGACGGGCAGCGCCAGGGACATCTGCAGCAGGCTGCCGGGGAAGGCACTGGGCACCCAGTGGTGATAGAGCAGAATGCCGATCGCCAGCAGCACCGAGTACAGCAGGCCGTAGCCACCGGCCTTGCGCGATTCGCGGGCGAGGTCGAGGGGCGGGCGATTCAGATCGTTGGGCTCGAACATGGAGGTCTCTGACAGGCACTGAAGAAGGCGCTAGTTTAGCGCCTGGACGCCTGGCGGTCGCCACTGCTCGGGCGCCCCGGACAAGACGTCGCAGGGGCTGCCCGCCGCTCGTTCACGCGATGTTCAGGCAGACATAAGCTTGAAATCTTATCCTTTGCAGCCATTTAGAGGCCTGGCGATGGCAAGCGAGCAGGTCTCCTTGTAAGCTCGATCAGTTATTTGAACGCGCACAATGCGCACGGATAAGGAATCAACATGAAACAGTATCGGTTGGCAGCAGCGGTGGCCCTGGTGGGTCTGGTTCTGAGCGGCTGCGACTCCAAGCCCAAGGTCGAGCTGGAAAGCCCGGCCCAGAAGGCGTCCTACGGCATCGGCCTGAACATGGGCAAGAGCCTGGCCCAGGAAGGCATCGACGACCTGGATCCCAAGGCCGTCGCCCTGGGTATCGAGGATGCGGTAGGCAAGAAGGATCAGAAGCTGACCGATCAGCAGCTCACCGAAGCCTTCGCCGCCCTGCAGAAGCGTGCTGAAGAGAAGATGACCAAGGTCAGTGAGGACAACGCCAAGGCCGGCAAGAAGTTTCTCGAAGAGAACGGCAAGAAGCCTGGCGTGATCACCACCGCCTCCGGCCTGCAGTATGAAGTGGTCAAGAAGGCCGACGGCCCGCAGCCCAAGCCCACCGATGTGGTCACCGTGCACTACGAGGGCAAGCTGGTCGACGGCACCGTGTTCGATAGCTCCATCAAGCGTGGCACCCCGATCGACCTGCCGGTCAACGGCGTGATCCCGGGCTGGGTCGAGGCGCTGCAGCTGATGCACGTCGGTGAGAAAATCAAGCTGTACATCCCCTCCGAGCTGGCCTACGGCGCCCAGAGCCCGAGCCCGGCGATCCCGGCCAACTCCGTGCTGGTGTTCGACCTGGAACTGCTCGGCATCAAGGACGCCGCTGCCGCGGACGCCGAAGACGCCCCGGCTGCTCCGGCTGCCGATGCTCCGGCCGCTGCCGAAAAGGCCCCGGCCAAGAAGTAAGAGGTTCTCGCTCCGCCAAACGCCCTGCTCGCAGGGCGTTTTACATGGTGCCGGGGAAACCCTGGGACATTGGTGCGATCCAAACCCGGGTGTGCGACGCCCTGTGCCCTGCAGGTCCGCACCTATCGTCCTTACCCGCTCGAGGTGTCCATGAAGCCGCCGAAGAACTTTGATCGCTACCTTGGTATCGCCCAGCGGCTTCTGATCCGCGGCCGGCTGCCAGCCCTGTTGCTGGGGGTCGCGCGCAAGACCAGCAAGCGGGGGCTCAAGCTCGGCGAGGCGCGCGATACCCTGAGCCTGTTCCATCAACTGCTGCTGGCCTGGTGGCGTGGCCAATACCGCGGGATCAGCCGCAAGACGCTACTGACCGTGGCGGGCGGCCTGGTCTACTTCCTCCTACCCATCGACCTCATTCCCGATTGGGTACCCATGTTCGGTCTGCTCGACGACCTCGCCGTCCTGGCCTGGATCGGCAAGGCCTGCAGCGATGAGCTGGACGGCTTCCGTGCCTGGCGTGATAACCGTACCGCGAGTCAGCAGGCGGCCCTGGCGGCCCTGCCTGACAAGCACGAGCGGCCGGCGGCAGGTGTCGCCCTCGATCAGCTGCGGGATTGAACGGCTTGAGCGTACGCATCAGTCGCCAGCACTGGCTGGCCCTGCTGGATGAACTGGAGAGCGCGCGGCGTAGCCGCAGCCTTCTGACCTATCGCTCGGTCATCGAACGGTTGGGATTGCCCCAGCCGGCGATGGTGACCCTGACCACGGCGCTGGAATACCTGGCCGCTCTCGATCGTCGCGAGGGTCGACCGCTGCGCAGTGCGCTGGTGGTCAGCCAGAGCGGCACCCGTATCCCCCGTGAGGGCTTCTTTGATTGCGCCCTGCGCCTGGGTGCGCTGGAGGGCTCGCCCCAGGTGACCGATGCCGTCAGCTGGCATGCGGCCGAGGTGACGCGGGTGTTCGAGCACCGCTATCCCGATCACCACCAGGAGTAGGCGTCAGGCGCGCATCAGGTGCAGGCTGTAGCCGGGCACCTGCTTCGCGTTGCGCTTGGCTTCCGAGGCGAGGCCGGCCAGGCCGCTGGCATCCACTCGCTTGCCGGCCTCCTTGTCCAGCTCCACGACCCCCAGTGATAGCGACAACAGCGGATACTCGCGACGGCGACCATCTCGGTCGTAGGCAAGAAAACAGCCAGCCTCCAGGTGCTCGCTGCGATAGAAATGCCGGCAGCGCTCCTGGAAGGCCGCCATCAGACCGTTCAGTCTTTTCCGCCAGTCCGCCGAACCCAGCACCACCAGGAAGTCGTCGCCGCCGATGTGGCCGACGAAATCCTGCTGCGGATCCAGGCGCTCGGAAAGCGTCTGCGCCAGGCAGAGCAGGACCTCGTCGCCCTTGGCGTAGCCATAGAGATCATTGAAGGGCTTGAAACCGTCGATGTCGACGTAGCACACCACGGCTTCGCGCTGCTGATCCAGCAAACGCGTGAGGCACTGCTGAATGGGCACATTACCGGGCAGCTGGGTGAGCGGGTTGGCATGCTTGGCCTGCTGAATGCGTTGCTCGGTGATCAGCCGCAAGACATCCATGACTCGACCGACCCCGACATAGCGGCCGCCTTCGGTGATGATGAAGTCCTCTTCGATGCGCTGGCGGGCGCGGGTGGTGAGCAGGCGGCTGACCTGTTGCAGCGACTGGTTGGATTCGGTCGCCAGGAAGTCCTGGCTCATCAACCGGGCGATGGGCTTGCGGGCGAACACCTCGTGGGCGAAGGGCTTGAGCAGCGCCGAACTCAGCTCGTGGTGATGGACGATGCCTACCGGGCGGTCGTCGTCATCCACCACCGCCAGGGTATTGAGGCTGGGTTGCAGACGAAAGCGCTCCAGCACCGCCGGGATCAGCATGTCCTGGCCTACGGCGACCTGTTCCACCCGGAGGCCGGCGACCGTGGTGGACTCCTCGGCGAGCTCCGAACTGCGGCTGACCATGACCGGCAACAGGGTCTGGATCTCCCGCGGTGGCGCGGCGGTGGGGCGGCCCAGCAGATAGCCCTGGACCAGGTCGACACCCATGCTGGCCAGGGTCGACAACTCTTCGTGGGTCTCGATGCCTTCGGCGATGACTTGGGCGCGGGAGGCTGCGGCCATCTTCAGGATGGAGCCGACGAATTCGCGCTTCACCGCATCGCGGTGGATGGATTCGATGAAATGCCGATCGATCTTGACGAAGTCCGGGCGCAATTCCGACCAGCGTCTGAGGCTGGAATAGCCGGCACCCAGATCGTCCAGAGCGATGGAAAAGCCCATGGCCCGGTAGTGATGCAGGGCGGTGGCCAGCAGCGCGAAGTCATCGATGGGCGCCTGCTCGGTCAGTTCGATGACCACCTGCGCGGGAGACAACCCCAGGCGCTGCAGCAACTTGAGGGTCTGGCCCGACTGGTGCGCCGGTTCCAGCAGGGTTTCCGGGCAGACGTTGAGAAACAGCAGACCATCCAGGGCCAGCTCGCGGAAGGTCAGGCAGGACTGCTGGCGCGCGGCGATTTCCAATTCGGACAGGCGCCCGGCCTGACGGGCGGTGGCATAGAGGGGCAAGGGCGAGTGCAGCGGGGTATTGGAGGCGCCGCGAATGAGGGCCTCATAGCCCAGGATGCGCCGCTCGCTCAACGAAACGATGGGTTGAAAGAGCGAATGCAGCTCGCTGTTGGCGAGAATGCGATCCAACACCCCAGCCTGATCGTTAAGCGTCATGGTAAGCCTGTAAGAACCCAGAAACGAAAATGCCCGGGGGTCGCACTTGGCGACCCCCGGGCATTTCACGACAGAGATGTGACGCTTTGATGTCAGCGCTTGGGCGGTGTCTGACTCAGGTCGAGATAGTCCAGCATTACATGACCGGACTCCATCAGGTAGGCGTCATCCTGCGGCTTGGTCTTGTCGTCGTCGATCGCGGGATTGTCCTCGTCGATCTTCTTCAACTCCTTGAGCGGGGCTTCGCCCTTCTCCTGGCGACGCTGGTTTTCCATGGCCAACTGGCGGTTGTCCAGGGCGGTCTGTGCAGCGCGCCGCTTCTGCTCGTTGAGGCTGACGGTGGTATCCGCCGCCAGTTCCTGGGCGAGCTTCAGCCGCTCGCGAGCGAAGATGAAGTCGGGATCCTTCTGCACCCGCACGTCATGCCGCTTGACCAGCTCCGGCAGATAGTTGGCGAAGGGGTTCCTCAGGCCGTTCACCGCCGGGGGGATGGTGTCCCAGGGCATGGAGTCGGGCAGGGCGCTTTCGCCGATCTGCTTGGTGTCCACCACCGCCGGGTAGTCGATATCCGGCAGCACGCCCTGGTGCTGGGTGCTCTGGCCGGAGACGCGGTAGAACTTGGCGATGGTCAGCTTCAGCTCGCCATGGTTGAGCGGCTGGATGGTCTGGACGGTGCCCTTGCCGAAGGTCTGGCCACCGACGATAAGCGCGCGGTGATAGTCCTGCATGGCACCGGCGAAGATCTCCGACGCCGAGGCGGACAGCCGATTGACCAGCACGGTCAGGGGGCCCTTGTAGAAGGCACCGCCTTCGTCGTCGGCCAGCACCTCGACCTTGCCATCGCCATTGCGCACCAGCACGGTGGGCCCCTGGTCGATGAACAGACCGGTCAGCTCGGTGGCTTCCTGCAGCGAGCCACCGCCGTTGTTGCGCAGGTCCAGGACGATGCCGTCGACCTTTTCCTTCTGCAGCTCGCCGATGAGCTTCTTCACGTCACGCGTGGTGCTCTTGTAGTTCGGGTCGCCCGCGCGGTAGGCCTTGAAGTCCAGGTAGAAGGCCGGCACGTTGATCACCCCGAGCTTGTAGTGCTTGCCCTCGTGGGGAACGTCGATCACGTGCTTCTGGGCGGCCTGTTCCTCGAGCTTGACCGCTTCGCGGGTGATGGCGACCACCTTGGTCTTCTGGTCGTTCGGCGCGTTGCTCGCCGGAATGATCTCCAGCCGCACCTTGGAACCCTTGGGTCCGCGAATCAGCTTGACCACCTCGTCCAGACGCCAGCCGATGACATCGACCATCTCGCCATCGCCCTGGGCGACACCGACGATCTTGTCCGCCGGCGCGATCTGCTTGGACTTGTCGGCCGGGCCAGCCGGGACCAGGCGCAGGATCTGCACGTAGTCGTTGTCGTTCTGCAGTACCGCACCTATGCCTTCGAGCGACAGGCTCATGTTGATGTCGAAGTTCTCGGCGCTTTCCGGCGAGAGGTACTGGGTGTGCGGGTCATAGGACTCGGCGAAGGCGTTGATATAGGCCTGGAAGACGTCTTCGCTGCGGGTCTGGTTGAGGCGTGCCAGCTGGTTCTTGTATCTCTTGGTCAACTGCTGCTGGATCTGCGGGTCGGTCTTGCCGGACAGCCGCAGGCGCAGGACCTCGTCCTTGAGCTTGCGATGCCAGAGATCGTCCAATGCGGCGGTGTCCGCCGGCCAGGCCGCCTTCTCGCGATTGGTGTTGAAGGATTCGTCGACGGTGAAGTCGAGCTTGCCGATACCGGCGTTGAGCAGACCCAGGCCGTAGTTCAGCCGCTCGGTCATGCGCTGGGCATAACGGCGGTAGATGGCGAAGCCCGGTTCGAGATTGCCCTGCTTGAGGTAGTCGTCGAAACGGGTGCGCGCGGCGTCGAATTCGCGGATATCGGCGGCATTGAAATACAGCCGGCCGGGATCAAGCATCTTCAGATAGCTGTCGTAGATCTTGATCGACTGGGCATCGTTGAGCGGCGGCTTGCTGTAATGGTGGCGCTTGAGCAGCTCGACGATGTTGAGGCTGGCGATGACCTGGTCGCGGTCGGGTTGCAGTTTCTCGGCGCCTACCGGCGCGTTGGGCTTGGCGAAGAGGGGCGTTGCGCTGACGCCAAGCAGGACAACGAGGGCGGTACGGGACAAGAGCTGCTTCATGTGTATTCGACTAATGCACGGAAAGGAATAGGCTATAGGCCCTTCCCGGCCCGGGCGGTTCCGCGGCCTGGGGAAGTATGACGGGCGCTGACGAAAGTCGTCTGACGGCGGTCTGAAGGATAGCGACGATCGGAGGGGACGGCTGTGACAGCCCCGCGTCTTCCGGTCCGCTCGACTCCCGCAGAACCCGCCGGCGCAGGCGCTTTTCGTCAAAGCCTGAGCCACTATGGAGGCACCGTGAACGCATTGCAAGGTATCGAAGGGCAACTGGAATGGCAGTCACTGAGCGCTCGCGCTCTGGCGCCCGGGGAAATTCGCATCAAGGTGGCGGCCGCCGGTCTCAACCGCGCCGACCTGCTGCAATTGGCCGGCAACTATCCGCCGCCGCCCGGTGCGCCGGCCACCCTGGGTCTCGAATGCGCCGGGGTGGTCAGCGAGACCACCGCGGATTCGCGCTGGCAGGTCGGTGACCGCGTCTGCGCGCTGCTGGCCGGCGGTGGCATGGCCAGCGAGGTGGTGGTGGATGGACGCCAGGCGGCGTCCGTGCCGGACGGCCTGTCGCTGATCGAGGCGGCGGCGCTGCCCGAAGTCTGGGCGACCGCCTGGAGCAATCTGTTCGACCTGGCCGCGCTGCAGCCGGGGGAAAAGGTGCTGCTGCATGCTGGTGCCAGCGGCGTCGGCTCGGCCGCCATCCAGCTGTGCAAGGCCTTCGGCAATCCCTGCTGGGTCAGCGTCGGCTCCCAGGAGCGCCTGGCCCACTGCGAGCGCCTCGGCGCCGAGGGTGGGGTGCTGCGCAAGACCGATCTGGAAGGCCTGCGCGACTTCGCGCCCTTCCACGTCATCCTCGATCCGGTCGGGGCGAACTATGCGTCGCTCAACCTGGATCTGCTGGGCCAGGACGGGCGCTGGGTGCTGATCGGCCTCATGGGCGGCCGCCAGGCCGAGATGGATCTGGGCAAGGTGCTTGGCAAGCGCATCCGCATCATCGGCTCGACCCTGCGCAACCGCTCCGTGGAATTCAAGGCCAAGACCATGAGATCCCTGGAAGCCAAGGTCTGGCCACTGTTCGCCGAAGGCAAGCTGAACGTCAACCTGGAACGCCGCTTCACCGCCCAGAACGCCGAAGCCGCCTTTGCTGCCCTGGAAAGCAACGAGGTGAACGGCAAGGTGGTATTGGTGCTGGACGAAGGGTTGGAATAGTACCGGCAGGCGCCTATTGATCGCGGTCAGGGCGGTCCGCCGACGATTGGGCGTAGGTTGGGTTGAGCGCAGCGAAGCCCAACGGGTCTTGCTCGGAGCCGGCGATGTTGGGCTTCGACGATGGAACCGTCTCAGCCCAACCTACGAAAGCATCGGCGTCCGTAGGTTGGGTTGAGCGCAGCGAAGCCCAACGGGATCTTGCTCGGAGCCGGTCATGTTGGGCTTCGACGATGGAACCGTCTCAGCCCAACCTACGAAAGCATCGGCGTCCGTAGGAGCGGTCGTAGGTTGGTTGAGCGTAGCGAAGCCCAACAGGGCCCTGCTCGGAGCCGGCCATGTTGGGCTTCGACGATGGGGCTGTCTCAGCCCAACCTACGAACATCGGTAATCCATGGGAGCGCCCGTAGGTTGGGTTGAGCGCAGCGAAGCCCAACGGATCTTGCTCGGAACCGGCCATGTTGGGCTTCGACGATAAAGCCGTCTCAGCCCAACCTACGTCCCCGCGCCGCCATGGACGCGGTGCGAGTTACCGCCAGCTGAGGATCGGCCAGCCGGCCGCTGTGGCGCGTTCGCGCAGTACCGGATCGGGGTTGACCACGTGTGGCTTGCCCACTGCTTCCAGCAGCGGCAGGTCGTTGCGTGAGTCGGAGTAGAAGCTGGCGGAATCCAGCAGGCTGCGGTCGCCGCCGAGCAGTTCCAGCAGGCGGGTGAGCTTGCCTTCGCGAAAGGTCATGACCCCCTCCACCTGGCCGCTGTAGACGCCGTGGCTGACCTGCAGGTCGATGGCCAGCACCTCTTCCACGCCGAGTCGTTCGGCGATGGGCTCCACCAGATGCACCCCGGAGGCCGAGACGATGATCACCCGGTCGCCAGCGGCGCGGTGAGCGGCGATGCACTTCATGGCGTCGCTGAAGATCAGCGGTTCGATGACGTCCTCGACCCAGGGTCCGACCTCGAAATCCACCTCTTCGGGCGTGCGGCCCACCAGGGGTTCGAGGTGGAAGGCCATGTAGTCTTCCATGGCCAGTTCGCCCTGGGCATAGGCCGCCATCAGGTCGCTGTCGCGCCGCACGTAGGACTCGCGGTCGACCCAGCCAAGGACGCCCATCTGCTGGCTCCAGAGACTGGAGCAGTCACCGTCGATAAGGGTTTCGTCGAGATCGAAAATCGCCAGGGTCATGCCACTTCTCTCAGGCTGTCGGAATCGACGGCCAGGGTGACGGCTGTGCCGTTCGGCTGCAAGGCCGTCGGGCCATGGTTGAGAACGTCGACATTGAGTTCGCCGGCTTCGGTGGCGATCCGGTAGCGGATCACGTTACCCAGCAGGCTGTGGCCGACGATGCGGCCGTTGAAGCCACCCGCTACGCCGAGGCGGATGGCCTCGGGGCGAATCGCCACCTGCCCCTGGAAGGTCTGGCCGAACAGCCGGCTGGCCTGGTCGGCGCTGAGCAGGTTGTAGTTGCCGATGAAGCCGGCGGCGAAGGCATCCACCGGCGCGGTGTAGAGCGTCTCGGCATCGCCGCTCTGGACGATGCGTCCTTCGCGCATCAGCACGATGCGATCGGACAGGGTCAGGGCTTCTTCCTGATCATGGGTGACGAACACCGTGGTCAGGCCCAGCTCCTGCTGGATGGCGCGGATCTGTTCACGCAGGTGGCGACGGATGCGGGCATCCAGCGCTGAGAGGGGTTCGTCGAGCAGCAGCAGGCGCGGCCGCACGATCAGCGAGCGCGCCAGGGCCACGCGCTGGCACTGGCCACCGGAGAGCTGATGCGGATAGCGCTCGGCGAAGCCCTGCAGTTCAACCAGGGTCAGGGCCTCGCCCACCCGCTGCCCGATTTCGTCCCGCGCCAGCCGCTGCATGCGCAGGCCGAAGGCGACGTTCTGCGCCACGGTCATGTTGGGGAACAGGGCATAGCTCTGGAACACCATGGCGATACCACGGCGTTGCGGCGGCAGCTTGGTGATGTCCTGGCCGGCCAGCACGATGGCACCGCGATCGACCTCGGTGAGGCCGGCCAGGCAGCGCAGCAGGGTGGACTTGCCGCAGCCCGAGGGGCCGAGCAGCGTCACCAGTTCGCCTTGTTCGGCGTGGAATTCGATGTCGGTGAACAGGGTGTTGGCGCCGTAGCGCTTGTGCAGTCCCTTGACCGCGAGATAGCTCATGTCCGCTCCCGATTCAGGCGATTGGCGATCCAGGTCATCAGCAGCACCGCGAAGAAGTAGGAAATGACCAGGGCGCTGGTCAGGTGGCCGCTGCCGTTGCGCAGGTTGTAGAGATAGATCTGCAGGGTCTCGTAGCGCGTTCCCACCAGTAGGTTGGCGAAGACGAATTCGCCGATGAGAAAGGAAAAGGACAGGAACAGCGCCACCATCAGCCCGGTGCGCAGATTGGGCAGCACCACCAGCAGCGCGGCGCGCCAGGAGCTGGCGCCGAGCAGGTGGGCGGCGTCCATCAGGTCACGCAGGTTGAGCGCCTGGAGGTTGTTGCTGATGGCCCGGTACATGAAGGGCAGGGCGATGGTGAAGTAGCAGAACACCAGAATCCAGGGTGTGCCGGTCAGCGGCAGTGGGCCGCCGGCATAGAGCTGCAGCAGACCCACGGCCGAGACCACCGGCGGTACCGCGAAGGGCAAGAGGATCAGTACATTCATCAATGCATCCAGCCGCGGGAAGTGGTAGGCGATGGCGAACATGGCCGGCAGGATCAGCACGCAGGACAACGCCAGGGCGCCGAAACAGATCGCCAGGGAGCGGCCGAAGGCGGCGAGAAAGCGCGGATCGCTCCACAGTTGCAGGTACCACTTGAACGTGAAGCCGGCCGGCAGCAGGGTCGCCGACCACTGGGTGGCGAGGGAATAGACCAGGGTCGCGGCCAGGGGTGCGAACAGGATCAGAAACAGCAGCCAGACCACCAGGCGATGATAGAGATGCTCAGCTCTGGACATGACGACTCCGCCGCAGCAGCCACTGATGGACGAGGGTGATCAGGGTCATGAAGGCCACCAGCAGCATGGCCAGGGCGGCGGCCAGGTTGGGCTCCAGATAGATGTCGCCGGAGACCAGGGCGGCGATGCGCACCGGCACCACGTTGAAGTTGCCCACGGTGAGGGCGTAGACGGTGGCGTAGGCGCCCAGGGCGTTGGCCAGCAGGATGATGAAGGTGCCCACTAGCGCCGGGCTGAGCACCGGCAGGCCGATATGCCGCCAGTATTGCCAGGTGCCGGCGCCGAGCAGTGCCGCCGCATCGCGCCAGTCCTGCTTCAGGGCCTCGAAGGCCGGAAACAGCAGCAATACGCCCAGGGGGATCTGGAAGTAGGTGTAGATGAGGATCAGGCCGCCCTTGGTGTAGAGGTTGAAGCTCTCGATCAGTCCCAGCTGCTTGAGCGCCAGGGTCAGGCAGCCATTGATGCCGAGCAGGATGATGAAGGCGAAGGCCAGCGGTACCCCGGCGAAGTTGCTGGTCATGTTGGTGAAGGCCACCACGAAGCCGCGCAGTCGCGAGTCCACCCGCGTCAGCGAATAGGCACCGACCAGGGCGATGAGCAGGCCGCAGACGCTGGACCAGAGCGAGATCTCCAGGGAGAAGCGGATGGCCTGCAGGTAGAAGGGCGAGCCGAGGATCTCGGCGTAATTGCCCAGGCCCCAGCCGCTTTCGCTGGAGTCGAAACTGT
Source organism: Pseudomonas sp. MS15a(2019) (assembly GCF_013277805.1). NCBI lineage: Bacteria > Pseudomonadati > Pseudomonadota > Gammaproteobacteria > Pseudomonadales > Pseudomonadaceae > Pseudomonas > Pseudomonas sp. MS15a(2019). The sequence goes on along the minus strand of NZ_VBTN01000004.1, from coordinate 214,607 downwards.
TGAAGGCGATCCAGGTCAGGGGCGCCAGCTGGAAGGCGCCGAACACCAGCAGGAAAGGCAGGATCAGCAGCAGGGCGAGCCAGGGCCGCTTCATGCCAGCAGCTCCCGGCACCAGGGTTTGTCGTGGGCCAGCCCCAGCAGGCTGCACACCGTTCCGCAGATCTCCACCTGCCGCGGCGTGGCCTCGCCCAGGGAGAAGCCTTCGCCGAACACGAACAGCGGAACCTCGCGTTCTTCCGCCAGCGTCCCGCCATGGCTACGGTCATCGTTCATGCCGTGATCGGCGGTCACCAGCACCTGGTAGCCGGCGTCCAGCCAGGTAGGCAGATAGTGTGACAACAGGCCATCGGCGCGGCGCGCGGCATTGCGGTATTCGGGGCTGGAGAGACCGTGCTTGTGGCCCGCGTCGTCGATGTTCATCGGATGCACCAGCAGGATGTCCGGGGCATGGGTGAGGCGCAGGTGCTCGGCGTCGTCGAACAGGTGGGAATCCGGGTAGTGGTCGGCGTAGTAGAAGTGGCCGTGCTGGATCGGCAGGCCGGTGTCGCTGACGTGCCTGTCCCGGCCCGGCTCGAAGGGGCTGCGGTTATAGAGTTCGCTGACCCAGTGATAGGCGGCTGCCGCGGTGGTGAGACCGGCGGCCCGCCCCAGATGGAACAGGCTGGTCTCGGTCGAGAGTCGATTGACACCGTTGTGGACGATGCCGCTGCTCACCGGTGGCACCCCGGTGAGCAGGCATTCGTAGAGCGGCCGGGAGAGCGAAGGCAACTCGCACTCCAGGCGGTAGAGGCGACCCCGGCCGGCCAGGCACAGCGCCTGAAGGAAGCCGAGTCCGTGTTCGGCGACCCTCAGGGCGAGTCCGTCCAGCACGACCAGGATGACCTTCATGACGTCACTGCTGCATGTTGATCAGGACGTGTTCCTGCCAGAGCCGTGGCAGGCGCTTGGAAGTCTCTTCCCAGGCCTTGGCGTCGGTGATGGGGCGCGCCTTGGCGTATTGCGCCTGGGGCAGCAGCTTGGCCTGGACGTCCGCCGGCAGGGTCAGGTGCTCGGCGCGGATCGGCCGGGCATAGCCCTCGGCCAGGTTGATCTGGCCCGCGTCGGAGAAGATGTACTCACGAGCCAGCTTGGCGGCATTGGGGTGCTTGGCGTACTTGTTGATGATGGTGGTGTAGCCGGAGGTCACCGAGCCGTCGGAAGGGATCAGCACCTCGAAGCGCGAGCGGTCGATCTGGTCGCGGTAGTTCAGGGCATTGAAGTCCCAGACCACGCCCACCTCTACCTCGCCTTTCTCGAGGTTGGCCACTACCGGGTTGGTGAAGGACAGGCGGCCCTGCTTGGCCAGCTTGGCGAAGAAATCCAGCGCCGGCTTGATGTTCTTCTCGTCGCCGCCGTTGGCGTAGGCCGCGGCCAGCACGCCGCTCACCGCCTGGGAGGCGGCACTGACGTCACCGATGGTGACCTTGTAGGTGCCCTTGAGCAGGTCGGCCCAGGAGTGGGGCACGTCCTTGACGGTCTGCTTGTTGACGATGAAGGCGATGGTGCCGGTGTAGGCCAGCGCCCAGTGCCCGTCGCTGTCCTTGGCCCAGCTCGGCACCTGGTCCCAGGTGCTCGGCTTGTAGGGCTGGGTAACGCCCTTCTGCACGGCGATGGGGCCGAAGGAGGCACCGACGTCACCAATGTCGGCGGAGGCGTTTTCGCCTTCGGCGGCGAATTTGGCGATCTCCTGGGCGGAGCTCATGTCGGTGTCCTGGTGCTTGAGGCCGTACTTCTGCTCCAGGTCCTGCCAGGTGCCTTTCCAGTTCGCCCAGGTATCGGGCATGCCGACGCTGTTCACCTGGCCTTCCTTGCGGGCGGCGGCTTCGAGGGCTTTGAGATCGACGGTATCGGCGAAGGCGGTACCGGCCTGTACCGCAACGGCAGTGGCCAACAAGGAAGCAAGCAGACGGGTCATACGGGCGCTCCAGGTGTTAGGGCTTGGTCTAGGTCAGCAAGACACCGGCCAATCTAGGAGCGAGGTATGACGATTTGATGGCAGTTCGCCCCGTTCCACCGCTGGCACCGGCGCTGCAGTCGTCACCAAGCGGTCATCTGGCCGCCCTAGTCTCCCAGCAAACCCTAGTCGAGGCGTTCCGGGTGCACCAATCCGAAGCTGGTCTAGTCCAAAGAGGTGCGCCGGGCGCCAGCGCCATCCGCCAGGCGCTGCAGGAGCAGATCGCCCATGGCCTGCTGCTGGCGATGGAGCGCTTGCCGTCCGAGCGCCAGCTGAGCGAGCTGTTCGCCACCACCCGCATCACCCTGCGTGAGGCCCTGTTGCAACTGGAAGCCCTGGGCCTGATCTATCGCGAAGAGCGGCGCGGCTGGTTCGTTGCGCCGCCACGCCTGGCCTACAACCCCCTGGCCCGCACCCATTTCCACGCCATGGTGGAAGCCCAGGGTCGTCGACCGGCCACCGAGGTGTTGGCGGCGCGGCAGATGCTGGCGTCCGCGGAGATATGTCGCCTGCTGGAGTTACCGGCGTTGTCCAGCGTCTATCAGATCCGCCGGGTGCGCCGCGTGGACGGCCGGCTGGTGCTCTATGTCGAGCACTACCTCAATGCGGCCTACTTCCCGGGCTTGCTGGAGCACGACCTGCAGCGTTCCCTCACCGAGCTGTATCGCGACCGCTACGACATCCGCTACGGCGAGGTGCGCTTCGAAATTCTGCCGACCGCCTTGTTGCCGGAGGCTGCCCAGGCCCTGCGAGTGGCGCAGGGTAGTCCGGCGCTGCACATCACCCGCATCAACCACGACCAGCAGGGGCGACTGATCGATTGCGACCTGGAATTCTGGCGGCACGACGCCATCCAGGTCAGGGTCGAAGTACCGGACTAGGCTGGCTTCAGAGCGGCAGTTCGCTGCTCGCATAGAAGGCCGTCAGCACCTTGATCAGATGGCCGAGGTCGTGGCTGCCGGCCAATTCGCGGATGGAATGCATGGCGAAGGTGGGCAGGCCGATGTCCACGGTGCGCACTCCCAGCTGACCGGCGGTGATGGGGCCGATGGTGGAGCCGCACCCCATGTCGCTGCGTACCACGAAGCTTTGCACCGGCACCGCTTCGCGTTGGCAGAGGTCGCGGAAGAAGGCCGCGGTTTCGCTGCTGGTGGCATAGCGCTGGTTGGCGTTCACCTTGATCACCGGGCCGCCGTTCAGTTTCGGGCCGTGGTTGCCATCGTGCTTGTCGGCATAGTTGGGGTGCACGCCATGGGCGTTGTCGGCCGAGATCAGCAGCGAACGTTGCAGGGTGCGGGTAAAGGCATCCCCGGCGGGCAGCAGGCGTTGCAGCACCTGTTCGAGGAAGGGACCATCGGCGCCGCAGCAGGAGGTGGAGCCCACTTCCTCGTGATCGGTGCAGACCAGCACGGCGTTCTCGTCGCCCTCGGCGGCCAGCAGAGCTTCCAGACCCGCATGGCAGGACAGCAGGTTGTCCAGGCGAGCGGCGGCGATGAAGTCATCGTCCAGCCCGATCAGGGCGGCGGGCTGGACATCATAGAAGCTCAGTTCGAAATCCAGCACCTCGGCTTGGTCTATGCCGTGTTCCTGGTGCAGGCGCGCGGCCAGCAGGGCGCGGAAGTCGCGCCGCTCGCCGGCAGGCACCTGGGCCAGGATCGGCGGCAGCTCGTTCTGGGCATTGATGGCCCAGCCCTGGTTGGCTTCGCGATTGAGGTGGATGGCCAGGTTGGGGATGATCGCCAGCGGCTTGCGGAAGTCGATCAGCCGACTCTGCACCCGGCCCGCGGCGCGATAGGTCACCCGGCCCGCCAGGGACAGGTCGCGGTCGAACCAGGGCGCCATGAGCATGCCGCCGTAGACCTCGACGCCCAGTTGCCAGAAGCCCTGCCGCTGCAGCTCCGGCTGCGGCTTGACCTTGAGGCAGGGGCTGTCGGTATGGGCGCCGACCAGGCGCAGGCCACGCTCCAGCGGCTGGGCGCCCAGGCGCACGGCAATCAGCGAGGAATCGTTGCGGGTGACGTAGTAGCGGCCACCCGGCTGCACGGACCAGCTTTCGCGTTCGTCCAGGCGCTGGTAGCCGGCGGCTTCGAGACGGCGGGCGAGGGCCGCGGTGGCGTGGAAGGGCGTGGGCGAAGTGGAGAGGAAATCGATGAGGCCTTGGATCTGATCGGTACGCATGGACGACTCCGGACGACAAGGCGTCCAGTCTAGGTTCTGGACCAAGGGGAGTCGAGCGTAGCGCCCAGGCTCAACGGCGCTGCAGCACCAGGTGGTGGATGTGCCAGTGCTTCGACCGTCCGACCGCGGTGTGGCCGTCCTCTTCCTCCTCGACATGCTGGAGGACTTGCCAGTCCTGGAGCAGCTGCTCCAGGGCAGCGGCGGCGACGACCGTCACGCCCCTGCTGGCCCAGCTGTCCCGCTCGCCGAAGAGCTGGCCGCAGAACAGACCACCCGGGCGCACGGCCGCGGTGATCCTAGTCCAGAGCGCGGGAAAACGCGCCGGTTCGCAAAAGGGCAGGGCGAAGCTGGAATTGACGAGGTCGCAGCGGGGAATTTTGGCCGTCTCGAAGCGCTCTTGGCGGGTCTCCAGACGGGCCTGCAGCAGGACCGGCACGCGCTGGCGCAATCCGCTCAGGGCTTCGGCCTCGGCATCCACCGCCAGCACCTGCCAGCCGCGTTCCAGCAAGACGAGGGTATCGCGTCCGGTGCCACAGCCCAGATCCAGCGCCAATCCTGGCGGACTCGACCAGCAGGCGAGCGCCTGCAGCAGGGTGTCGCGCGGGGCACCCTGGGCGGTGGCGGCGTAGTAGGAGGTCCAGGAGGACAAGAGGCACTCCTTTGGCTGAGCGCCTCAGTATGCCAGCACCGACGGTCAGAAAGGCGCGGGACTGGTAAAGCTCATGCGCTCGCCCGAGAGGGGATGGGTCAGCGTCAGCAGGCGCGCGTGCAGGCAGAGCCGCGGCTGGGCCGCCAGGGCCTCGCCCTCGGCATAGAGTTGATCGCCCAGCAGCGGATGACCGATGCTTAGCATATGGACCCGCAGCTGATGCGACCGTCCGGTGATGGGGGTGAGTTCCACCCGGCTGTAGTGGCCGTGGCGCTCCAGCAGCTGCCAGAAGGTCAGGGCATGGCGGCCCAGTTCGTGATCCACAACATGGCGCGGCTTGGTCGGCGGGTCGTAGCGCAGCGGCAATTCGATGCGGCCACTGTTGGCCTCCGGCTCGCCCCAGCAGAGCGCGGTGTAGGCTTTTTCCGTTTCCCGATCATGGAACTGTCGCGACAGCTCGCGATGGCTGTCGGCATCCCGCGCCAGCACGATGACCCCGGAGGTCTCCCAGTCCAGTCGATGGACGATGCGGGCCTCTGGATAGCCGTTGTCCTGCAGGCGGGTCACCAGGCAATCGCGGTTGTCTTCGGCGCGACCGGGGACCGACAGCAGCAGGGTGGGCTTGTCGACCACCAGCAGGGCGTCGTCCTGGTGAATGATGCGGATGTTGGAGAGAGGCATGGGATTCCTAGAGGCCATGGTTTCGAATCCTGGCGTCCGCTTGGCAGGTGCCCGGAAATTCGACAGGGCTTAAACGCCAACGGCGGCCCTGGGGCCGCCGCTGTCCTGCCTGGTTCGCGTTAGCGGTCGGGCAGGGTGATGTTGAGTTCGAGGATGGAGCAGCTGCCCTGGTTTTCCAGCTCTACCTGGATCTGGTCCTGCTCGATCGGCACGTACTTGCGGATCACTTCCAGCAGGTCCTTCTGCAGCTGCGGCAGATAGTCCGGCTGCTCGTGGCGACCACGCTCGTGGGCCACGATGATCTGTAGCCGTTCCTTGGCTATCGAAGCGCTGTTCTGCTTCTTCCGGTCGCGAAAGAAGTCGAAGATGTTCATTCGGCACCACCCCCGAACAGACGTTGCAGGAAGCCTTTCTTCTTCACGTCGAGGAAGCGATAGGCCACTTCCTTGCCGAGCAGTCGCTCCACGGTATCACTGTAAGCCTGACCGGCGTCGCTCTGTTCGTCGAGAATCACCGGAATGCCCTGGTTCGAGGCCTTGAGCACCGCCTGGGATTCGGGGATCACGCCGAGCAGGCGAATGGACAGGATCTCTTCCACGTCCTCGACGCCAAGCATCTCGCCCTTGGTGACACGCTCGGGGTTGTAGCGGGTCAGCAGCAGGTGCTCCTTGATGGCTTCTTCGCCCTTTTCGGCGCGGCGCGATTTGCTGGCCAGCAGGCCGAGCATGCGGTCGGAGTCACGCACCGAGGAGACCTCGGGGTTGGTGACCACGATGGCCTCGTCGGCGAAGTACATCGCCAGGTGGGCACCCTTCTCGATCCCTGCGGGAGAGTCGCAGACGATGAAGTCGAAGGTCTGCTTGAGTTCGTTGATCACGCGCTCGACGCCGTCCTGGGTCAGGGCGTCCTTGTCGCGGGTCTGGCTGGCAGCCAGCACGAACAGGTTTTCGAGGCGCTTGTCCTTGATCAGGGCCTGGCTCAGGGTGGCTTCGTTGTTGATCACGTTGACGAAGTCATACACCACCCGGCGCTCGCAACCCATGATCAGGTCGAGGTTACGCAGGCCAACGTCGAAGTCGACGATGACGGTCTTGTGGCCGCGCAGAGCGAGACCGGTACCGATGGCAGCGCTGCTGGTGGTCTTGCCGACGCCGCCCTTGCCGGAGGTGACTACGAGTACTTTGGCCAAACTGATTCACCTTGATCGAAAGTAATAACTGAAGCGACTCGGTGCCCTCGGTGACGAGATTGCAGGCAGTGTCGCGCTTCGTATTGCCCTTGGCGGTTTAGGCGCCAATTGCGAAAAATTCGCGAAATTATCCGTTAAAGGCGGGTGATGTTCAACACATCTCCCACCAAAGCGACCTGTACCGGATTGCCCCATTGCGGATGGCGTCGCAGGTCTTCGGCGACCTTGTACTGGCCGGCGATGGAGAGCAGTTCCGCGGTCAGCTGCTGGCAGAAAATCCGCGCTTTAGTATCACCTTTTACGCCCGCCAATGCTCGGCCACGCATGGGGCCGTAGACGTGGATGTTGCCGTCGGCGAGCAACTCGGCGCCCGGGCTGACCGGCGCCAGTACCACCAGGTCTCCGGCCGGGGCATAGAGCTGCACCCCACCGCGCACCGGCGCGGTGATGATCTTGGTCGGATTGATCGCCGGGGCGGGCGGTACGACAGGTTCGGCTGGCTTGACCGGTTCGCGGTCACGTGGGTCGACCTGGCGCTCACGACCGCCGGAGCTGGGCGGCAGGATCGGCAGGTCGTAGTCGTTGGCGGCGGCCAGATCCCCGCTGCGACTGGCGCGCAACGCCAGGGTACGCAGGCCGTGGCGACGGCAGAGATCGAGGAGGGCGCCCAGGTCGAGCGGGCCGGCGTCCTCGGCGAGTTTGTCCAGGCCCAGCACCAACGGCGTTTCCTGGAAGAAATTGGGCGCCTGGGCGACCTTCTGGGCCAGTTGCCGGTCCAGGCGCCCCAGGTCGTTGCGGAGAAGCTCCAGCACGGTCACGGCGAGCATGTTGCCCTTGAGCTGGAAGACGGAGTCGCTTTCGGAAGGATCGGCTGCGGTCATGGTGGGTACTTGTGCTTGGATGGCGGGACTTATAGCGGGATGCCCCGCGTGCCGCAACCCTCACCGGGTGTGGGGGGCCGTGACTGTGAAGGCTACGGGAAATCTGCGCGAGGCCTGTAGAATGGCGCGACTTTTTCATGCAGGAGTTCCGATGGAGCGGCCGTCTTTCCGCCTCGCCTTTCTCAATCCACGGTACTGGCCGCTCTGGCTGGGGCTTGGCCTGCTCTGGCTGCTGGTGCAACTGCCCTATGGCGTGCTGCTGCGTCTCGCCCAGGGCCTCGGCTGGATCTTCTACCACGTCGCCGGCCAGCGCCGGGCCATCGCTCGCCGCAATCTGGAACTCTGTTTTCCCCAGCTCGACGAGCGGGCGCGCGATCGGCTGTTGCGGCGCAACTTCGCCAGCAGCGCCATGGCCCTGCTGGAAATGGCCATGAGCTGGTGGTGGCCGCGCCGGCGCCTGGCCCGGCTGGCCCATATCGAAGGCCTCGAACATCTGCAGGCCGCTCAGCGCGACGGGCAGGGCGTGATCCTCATGGCGCTGCATTTCACCACCCTGGAAATCGGCGCGGCGCTGCTCGGTCAGCGGCATACCATCGATGGCATGTACCGCCAGCACAAGAATCCGCTGTTCGACTTCATCCAGCGTAGCGGTCGCGAGCGCCACAACCTGGACGCCACCGCCATCGAGCGCGAGGACGTGCGTACCATGCTCAAGGTGCTGCGGGCCGGTCGCGCCATCTGGTACGCGCCCGACCAGGACTACGGCGCCAAGCAGAGCCTGTTCGTGCCACTGTTCGGCATTCCCGCCGCTACCGTTACCGCCACCACCAAGTTCGCCCGCCTGGGCCGGGCCAGGGTGCTGCCCTTCACCCAGGAGCGCCTGGCGGATGGATCGGGTTACCGCCTGGTCATCCATCCGCCCCTGGCCGATTTCCCCGGCGAGAGCGAGGAGGCCGACTGCCTGCGCATCAATCGGTGGGTGGAACGCTGCGTCAGCCAGCTGCCCGAGCAATACCTCTGGGCCCACCGGCGGTTCAAGACCCGCCCGCCTGGCGAGCCCAAGCTGTATCCGAAGAAGAGGCGCTAGATGAGCCCGGCCGCCGAGCAGCGCACGGGGCTGATTCTGGCCGGCGGTGGCGCGCGGGCCGCCTATCAGGTCGGGGTGCTGCAGGTGGTGGCGGATACCCTGGCGGTGCGCTCCGAGAATCCCTTTCCCATTCTGGTCGGCACCTCGGCCGGTGCCCTCAACGCGGCGGTGCTGGGCTGCGGCGCCCTGGATTTCGGTCGCGCGGTGGAGCGCCTGGCCGCGGTCTGGTCGGGCCTGGAAACCGCGATGATCTATCGCAGCGATTGGGGCGGGGTGACCCGCCAGGCGGCGCGCTTCGGCTTGCAGACCCTGTTCGGTGCCTGGCGGCAGGAACCGCTGGCGCTGCTCGACAACGCGCCCCTGCGGGCGCTGCTCAGCCGCGAGCTGGATTTCTCCGGCATCACCGCGGCCTTGCGCCAGCGCGCGCTGCGAGCGGTGGCGGTGACCGCCTTCGGCTATGCCTCGGGACAGGCGATGACCTTCTACCAGAGTCAGGGCGTCCTCGATCCCTGGTTCCGCCATCGGCGCGTCGGGGTGCCGGCGCGGCTGGCGGTCGACCACCTGCTGGCCAGCACGGCCATTCCGCTGTTCTTTCCGCCGGTGAAGGTGGGGCGTGAGTTCCTGGGCGATGGCTCGGTCCGGCAGACGGCGCCCATCAGTCCGGCGCTGCATCTGGGCGCGGATCGCATCCTGGTGATAGGGCTGGGCGCGCCGGGTGGCCAGGAGCATGGCGTGCAGGGCCGGCCGCCGACCGTGGCGCAGATCGGCGGCCACCTGCTCAACAGCACCTTTGTCGATGCCCTGGACAGCGATACCGAAACCCTGCGCCGCCTCAACCTGCTGAGCAATGCGCTGCCGGCGGGAGATCCGGTCAGTGGTCGCCTGTGCCGACCGGTGGAGATGCTGGTGATCTCACCCAGCCAGCCACTGGGCGACATCGCCACCCGGCACCGCAAGCGCCTGCCGCCGGCGTTGCGGCAGTTGTTGCGGGGGGTTGGGGTGAATCGGCCTTCAGGCAGCGCCCTGCTCAGCTATCTGCTGTTCGAGGCCCCCTACTGCCAGGAGCTGATGGCGCTGGGGCGGGCCGATGCGCAGGCCCGCCTGCCGGAGCTGCGGGCCTTTCTCGCCAACGCCTAGGCCTTATTCGGCGATCTGCAGTTCCCGCGCCTTGGTGTAGAAATAGCGGATCTTCTCGTACTCGAAGGGCGAATTGAGCTGGCCGTATCTCATGTCGGTCACGTACCTGAGGTTGATGCCGCGCAGCACCATGATCTCCGGGTGGCGACCGCTTTCGTCGCTGACGTTGAGGAAGTTGATCTGCGCCTCGGCGGCGAAGTCCACCGCCAAGCCGCCGGTGTCGCGCAGGTTGGACGGGCCGAGGACCGGCAGCATCAGGAAAGGACCATCGCCCACGCCATAGAAGCCGAGGGTTTGGCCGAAGTCTTCCGGCTGCTTGATCAGCCCCACCCGGGTCGCTGGATCCCACAGGCCGAACACCCCGACGGTGGTGTTAAGCAGCAGCCGGCCGGTGGTGTCCAGGGCGCGGCGGCCCTTGAACTGCAGCACGCTGTTGAGCAGGTTGTTGACGTCGCCCAGGTTGCTGAAGAAGTTGCTCACGCCCGAACGCACGAAGCGCGGGGTGATCCAGCGATAGCCGTTGACCACCGGCAGCAGGACCCACTCGTCCAGCCGATAGTTGAAGTGGTAGACGTGACGATTCCAGGATTCGAAAGGATCGTAGACGTCCAGTGCAACCAGGGAGGCCCGTTCGAATTCGCGCTGATCCAGCCCTGGGTTGTACTTGAGGGTCGACAGCGGATTGCTGAAACCGTCGGCGCCCACGGGGGCGGCCGGCATGGTGTCCGAGCCGATGGTCAGAGTGGAGGAGGGCGGCGGGCTCGATTCGGCAGCGAATACCGAGGCACTGGCCATCAGGAGGAGAGCGAGCAGGGACTTAACCACGGGCGAAGAACTCCAGCATGGCGTTCGCGTTGACGCGGTAGTTGAGATTGCCGCAATGGCCGCCGTGGGGGTAGACGGTCAAGCGATCGCCAAAGGTCTTGCGCAGGAAACCCAGGTCGCCCGGGCCGAGGATGATGTCGTCGGCATTGTGCATGACGCCGATCTTGGAGCTGCTCTTCAGATAGTCTTCCAGCGCCGTGAGGCTGGATTTGCGCGCCAGATCGTCGAGGTTCTGCCCCTTGAAGTTCTTTTGCCAGAACGGCATGACCTGCTCGGTCATGTAGCAGTCGAAGTCGCACTGCAGCGAACGGGCGAAGAAGCGCGTCAGGCTGGTGCCCTCGCTGATCGGGTAGGTCGGCGGGGTGATCAGGCCGCGCCGGTTGATCAGGTCGGAGGTGAAGGCGATGTCCGCCGCGGAGAAACGGAAGGACGAGCCGATCAGCATGGCCAGCTCTTCGTTGCTCAGTCGCTCCGGCGAGCGCTGGAAGTCGCGGACCACGGCATCGTTGAAGTCGACGTAGCCCTTCTCCTGGAAGTAGCGGGTCAGCTTGGACAGGATCAGCTCATAGAAGGTGCGGTTGTTGGTGACGCCCCTCACTTCGGTCTGTACCAGGCGATCCAGGTTGCGTACCGAGGTCAGCAGGTTGACCGGCGGATTCACCATCAGCACCTTCTTGAAGTTGAAGCTGCGCTGGGTCTCGTCGAGATAGGAGACGAAGGCGGCATCCAGGCCGCCCAGGCTGTAGCCGGTCAGGTAATAGTCGGTGACCGGCAGCTTGGGATGCTGGGCGCGCACCGCCTGCATGGCGCGATAGAGATCTTCGGCATCATGCGGCGTGTAGCCCGGCGTGGCAGTGCGCGATACCGACACCATGAAGTCCCAGCTGGTGGGCGACGACAGCTGCACCACGTGGTAACCGGCCGCGTAATACAGCCGCTTCAGGTATTCCTGGGTGCTGGAGGAGTAGTTGGCCCCGGTGCCGGCGATCAGGAAGATCAGCGGGGCCGGATGGTCCTGCCGTGCGAGCCGGTAATGGAATTTCTTCACCGGCCAGAAGTTGCCAGGCAGCTGATACTCCCGCTCGGGACGCAGGTTGAGGCTGTAGTCGTCCTGGTCGATGGTGCTTTCGGGCGGCAGCTCGGGCCGGAATTTTTCTGGGGTGGTGACGATGGTGGCTTCGAAAGGATTGACCAGTGGATAGCCATAGGTGGCGGCATCCACTTCGGCGGCCGCGTGCGCGGTACCCCAGAGGCCGGAAAACAGCGCGCCCAGCAGGGCGGCGACGCGCAACGGAAGACGCATGGACAGAGTCCTTTCAGAGGGCTTGAGAGCGTAGGTAAGACAACGGTCCGCCAATAGGTTGCATCGGCAGCCGCAGGTTTCTGCGAGGCGTCGATTACAGAGCGGTCGACGGGCTGCGTCAAGCGACATCGGATGTCGCGGAAAGTGCAGCTTCTGTCGCTAACCGGTCGTTATGCGTCGTCCAGGCGGTAGTGGCCATCTTGCATTGCCCGAATGATGGAGGTGGGGCAACCGCCCGACTTCCATAGCGAGAGGACTGCTGCATGAGCATGGTGAAGAAACTGTTGGGAATAGGACTCGGTGTCGCGCTGACCTCGGCCATGAGCCTGGCTCAGGCGGCCAAGCCCGAAATCACCATCGGCTATGTCGATGGCTGGGCCGATAGCGTGGCCACGACCCACACCGCAGCTGAAGTGATCCGCCAGAATCTGGGCTACGAGGTCAAGCTCATGCCGGTCGCCGCCGGCATCATGTGGCAGGGCGTCGCGCGCGGCAAGCTCGATGCCATGTTGTCCGCCTGGCTGCCGGTCACCCATGGTGCCTATTACGACAAGATGAAGGACCAGGTGGTCAATCTGAACGTCAATACACCCGACGCCAAGATCGGTCTGATCGTGCCGGAATACGTCAAGGCCAACAGCATCGCCGATCTGCAGGCGCAGAAGGCCGACTTCGGTGGCCGTATCGTCGGTATCGACGCCGGTGCCGGGGTCATGATCAAGGCCGATCAGGCGATCAAGGACTACGGCCTGGATTACAAGCTGGTGGCCAGTTCGGGCAGCGGCATGATCGCCGAGCTGACCCGCGCCGAGAAGGACCAGAAGGCCGTCGTGGTGACCGGTTGGGTGCCGCACTGGATGTTCGCCAAGTGGAAACTCAAGTTCCTCGAAGATCCCAAGGGCGTGTTCGGCGGTTCCGAGCACGTGGACACCGTGGCCAACCCGGCCCTGGAAGCCAAGGCCAAGCCAGTCTGGGATTTCCTGAAGAAGTTCGCCTGGCAACCCGGTGAGGTCAACGAGGTGATGCTGGCCGTGGAAGAGGGCAAGAAGCCGGAAGAGGCCGCCAAGGCCTGGATCGCGGCCCATCCGGATCGCGTGAAGTCCTGGCTGCCCTGAAGCCTGGCCGAATGAAGAACGGGCCCCGCGGGGCCCGTTTTGCTAGCTGTGCAGCTGCTCGGCTGCGTACAGGGTATTTTCCAGCAGGCAGGCCCGCGTCATGGGGCCTACGCCGCCCGGAACGGGGGTGATCCAGCTGGCGCGTTCGCAGGCGCTTTCGTATTCCACGTCGCCGACCAGGCGGCCATCGGCCTGGCGATTGATGCCGACGTCGATGACGATGGCGCCGGGCTTGATCCATTCACCCTTGACCAGTCCAGGCTTGCCCACGGCCACCACTACCAGATCGGCCTGGCTGACATGGTGTTCGAGGGAGCGGGTGAATCTGTGGGTCACGGTGGCGGTGCAGCCGGCCAATAGCAATTCCAGCGCCATGGGGCGGCCGACGATGTTGGAGGCGCCGACCACCACCGCATCCAGACCATAGAGGTCGACGCCGGTGCTGTGCAGCAGGGTCATGATGCCCTTGGGCGTACAGGGGCGCAGCTGGGGGTTGCGCTGCGCCAGACGACCCAGGTTGTAGGGGTGGAAGCCGTCCACGTCCTTGTCGGTACGGATGCGCTCCAGCAGCTGGGTAGCATCCAGGTGCGCGGGAAGGGGCAGCTGCAGCAGGATGCCGTCGACGCTGGTGTCGTCGTTGAGCCGGTCGATCAGGGCTTCCAGCTCGGCCTGGGTGGTGCTGGCCGGCAGGTCATGGGCATAGGAGTCGAAACCGACCTCTTCGCAATCCTTGCGCTTGTGCGCCACATAGACGCGCGAGGCGGGATCGGTGCCGACCAGGATGACGGCGAGGCCAGGGGCGCGCAGGCCGGCGCTACGACGTTGAGAGACTCGCTGGGCAATATCCTGGCGCAGGCGGGCGGCAATGGACTTGCCGTCGATCAGTTGGGCGGTCATGGGCGATTTCTGGTGGTGACGGAAAAGGGTCGGCTATTTTCGCATGGACGGGCCCGCTGGCAACAGAGAAGCCTCTGTGGCGGCTAACTCATTCTTTCTGCTTAAAAATTTTTAAAAAACTAGTTGACGGACCTGCGGGAGCTTTATAACATTCGCCCCGCTTGCCGAGCACAGCCCAAGTCACTGACAAGGGCCAGGCAAGAGACTTCTCACCAAGGAAGTCTCTGCTAGGGCAGCTGCCGTAACAGGCGCCCGTAGCTCAGCTGGATAGAGCATCCGCCTTCTAAGCGGATGGTCGCAGGTTCGAGTCCTGCCGGGCGCGCCATTGGCGGTTCGGCGACGGCAAGCAGGTAAGATATGGTGGGCGTAGCTCAGTTGGTAGAGCACAGGATTGTGGCTCCTGGTGTCGTGGGTTCGATTCCCATCGTCCACCCCATATTCAGCGAACGCCAGACCTCGTGTCTGGCGTTCGTCTTTCAAGCGTCTCGCGGACGTGGTGGAATTGGTAGACACACCAGATTTAGGTTCTGGCGCCGCAAGGTGTGAGAGTTCGAGTCTCTCCGTCCGCACCATTCAAGATGCACAGCAAGAGACCGGCCCAGCGCCGGTTTTTTTGTGCGCGCGATTCAGCTAGCAGCTGGAACGCCATGGTTGCGCACCGTTCCCGAATAGCTGCTATCGGCCAGCAGAGCTAGTGTAGATGCCGGAACAGTGGCGCGCAGAAGACGAACGCCAGGGCAGTGCCGCAGAGAAAGGTTGCCGTCCACCGCTGGTTGGTACGACCGGTAAAACCGTTATCGGCGGGCACCGCCGACTCATCTTTGGCTTGCGCCTGGGGGCGAGGGGCGTCGAACAGGGTGATCGAGCGGGTCAGTTGGGTTCGCATGATCCGACCTCTTAACTGTGTGCGCTAATTGTTACTGTCACCTTTCAAGAGTAATGCGCCCTCAGCGCAATGCAAGTTGCCTATGAATCAATGGATGTCAGCCGGGTAGGCGGCCAGGCATTCGCTCAAGAATGGCTGCGCAGCCCGGACGCTAGCTAGGGGGCAGGCGGTGGGCGGTCAACCAAGCGTCTCGGCTAGCAGGAAGCAGGCGCCGCCGATGGCTCCGCCACTGAGCAATACCAGGCTGATCAAGGCGCCGCCGACGAACTGGGCGATGTCGTCACTGATTTCGTATTCCGCTTTCATGCTCGGCTCCAGAGGGTGGATGCCGCTACAGATAGCAGCCGCGCGTTACAGCGCGACGACGTTGGGCGTGCCTGGATTAGGTGTTCGCCCAGTTCAGCCAGAGGGTCTGCTCTTCGCTGAGCTGCCCGATCTCCCGCAGCGCCCGTTCGAGGTCATCCCTGACCCGGCGCTTGAGATCGGCGTTGAGATCGATTTGAGCGCTCTCGGCCAGTCGATCGGCGAGCGAGAGATCGGCGCTGAGCTGGCGCAAACGGGGGCCGATGAAATCCTTCTGCCGCATGAGCCGCTCCTGTCTCCTGATGCCGCCGAGTGTGGCATGAGCCACCGTGGGCTGAACACAAGCCGGAAAAATATTGTCCAATTCGATTGGTCAAAAGTCGGACGTTAGGCGGCCCAGGTCGTTTTCAGGTCCAGGACGGTAAGCTTTTTAGAGGGAAGAAGAGATCATGAGCGGAAGTTCGACACGCAAGTTGCTGGTGTTGACGGCAGGCTTTGGCCTGCTGGTGGTGGCTGCGGTGGCGACCACGCACAAAGACGATTCGACAGCCAGCGAGCCCGCCGTCGTGGCGACCACCACGCCGCCAGTCGCAGCGCATGCGCCCACCACGGGCACCCACGCCGTTGCTGACGAACACAAGCAGGATCTGGACAGCTTCCTGGCCCAGGCCGCACTGGCGCCCTGCGGCGCCTCAATGCCGGCGACCATCACCGATCCCGCTTGCCGCGCGGCCATTGAGGCCCATGCGCGACGTGCGGGCTATGGCGATGAGGAAGTCCTGGCCTATCTGGACACCCGTCGCCCACGATGACGGCTGATTCATAGTTCCAGCTGTTATAAGCAAAGACTCTTTCAATATATCTCGGCATAACCTGAGTGGTTATCCTGTGCGGCCGCAAGATGAGCCGACAACGGCAATTGGGGCTGTAATGGAAGTTGGGGCAATGGGCTTCGTGATCGCGGGGCTGGTGGTAGGTTTCATCGTGGGTATGACAGGGGTAGGCGGTGGGTCCCTAATGACGCCCATTCTGCTCTGGTTCGGCATCAACCCGGCCGCGGCCGTGGGCACCGATCTGCTCTATGCCGCCATCACCAAGGCGGGCGGCGTCTTCGTCCATCAACGTAATCGCAACATCGATTGGACGGTGACCGGCTGGCTGGCCGCTGGCAGCGTACCCGCCGCGGCTCTCACACTCCTCGCGCTGGCTTTGCTCCCGGGTGACCAACACGCCACCAATGCGCTCATCAAGCATGCCCTCGGTATCGTGCTGCTGCTGACCGCCCTGGCCATCCTGTTCAAGCAACAGATTTTCGCCTTCGCCAGCCGACACGCCGGCGACCGATTTCACCTGAGTGCGGGGCGTCTCAATGCCCTCACGGTGCTGACCGGTGCGGTGCTGGGCTTCATGGTGACCCTGACCTCCATCGGCGCCGGCGCCCTGGGCACGGTGGCGCTGTTCCTGCTCTATCCGCTGATGGCGACTCGGCGCCTGGTCGGCACCGAGATCGCCCATGCGGTGCCCCTGACCCTGGTGGCGGGACTTGGGCATGCCGGCCTGGGCAATCTGGACTGGCATGTGCTGGGCTTTTTGCTGTTGGGCTCACTGCCAGGCATCTTCCTGGGCAGTCACCTGTCGGGGCGGGTACCGGATGGCGTGCTGCGGCCCTGTCTGGCGGTCATGCTATTGGTCATAGGCACCAAGCTGGTGGTCTGAAGGCGTCTGGCCAGCATGGGGGTCGTTCGTCGGACGACCATTGGCGATTCCACCAGCGGAAAACGGTTCTAGGATAGGCAGCGTTCAATTTGTTATCGCGATTGCCGATAACCTGATTGTCGAGTCCCCTTCCTGGAGCTGCCCATGTTTTCCGAATCTGTCACTGTCGACGATACCTCCGCCTATCATGCCTTGCGTCAGGCGCTGGACCGTTCCCTGGCAGTGATCGAATTCGATCTGCAAGGCAAGGTGCTGCACGCCAATGACAACTTCCTGCAGGCCTTCGGTTACCGCCTGGAGGAAGTCAGCGGCCGGCATCATCGTCTGTTCTGCCCGCCAGGGGTGGTGGAGAGCGAGGATTATCAGCAGTTCTGGCAGACCCTGGGGCGCGGCGAGTTCCACAGCGGCGTTTATCGGCGCCAGCACAAGGATGGCAGCCTGAGGTGGATCCGCGCCACCTACAATCCGCTGCTGGATGCCGAGGGACGACCGCAGCGCATCATCAAGTTCGCCACCGACATTACCGAGAGTCGCCTGCAGGCGGTGGAGTACGAGGGCAAGATCGCTGCCATTCACCGCTCCCAGGCGGTGATCGAATTCGACCTGCAGGGTAATGTGCTCTGGGCCAACGACAATTTCCTCGGCATGACCGGCTATGCGCTGGAGGAGTTGCGCGGCCGCCATCACAGCCTGATGTGCCCGGCCGACTATGCCCGTTCGCCAGAATACGCGCTGCTGTGGAATCGCCTGGGGCAGGGTCTCTTCGATACCGGGGTCTACAAGCGCATCCGCCGGGATGGCCGGCCGATCTGGATCCAGGCCACCTACAATCCCATCCTCGACAGCGACGGTCGTCCCTACAAGGTGGTGAAGTTCGCCACTGACGTCACCGATGCGCAACTGCAGGCTGCCGAATTCGAAGGCAAGATGGCCGCCATCGACCGCGCCCAGGCGGTGATCGAATTCGATCTGCACGGCAACATCCTCTCCGCCAACGAAAACTTCCTGTCCGCCCTGGGTTACAGCCTGGACGAGGTACGTGGCAAGCATCACCGGATCTTCTGCGAACCCGAGCATGCCCGTTCGCCGGGCTATCGCCTGTTCTGGGAAAAGCTCGGTCGGGGCGACTTCGATGCCGGCTTGTACAAGAGACGCGCCAGCGACGGCCGCCAGGTATGGATCCAGGCGACCTACAATCCCATCCTCGACGCCGAGGGCAAGCCCTACAAGGTGGTCAAGTTCGCCAGCGACGTGACCGAGAGCCAGCTGCGCAACAGCGACTACGAAGGCAAGGTGGCGGCCATCGACCGATCCCAGGCCATCGCCGAGTTCTCCGTCGACGGCACGGTGCTCACCGCCAACCGCAACTTCCTGCTGGCCCTGGGTTACCAGTCCGACGAGGTGGTGGGCAAACACCACCGCCTCTTCTGCTCCGACGACTACGCCCGTTCGGCCGAGTACCGATTGTTCTGGGATAAGTTGGCGCGCGGCGAATTCGACGCCGGGGTGTACAAGAGGCGCAACAGCCGGGGTGAGGAGATCTGGATCCAGGCCACCTACAACCCCATCTTCGACGCCGACGGCAAGCCGTGCAAGGTGGTGAAGTTCGCCGTGGACATCACCGAAAGCCAGATTCGCAACAGCGACTATGCCGGCAAGGTGGCGGCCGTCGACCGCGGCCAGGCGGTGATCGAATTCGACCTGACCGGCAAGATCCTCGAGGCCAACCGCAATTTCCTGGCGACCCTGGGCTATCGCCTGGAGGAGATCCGCGGTCAGCACCACCGCATCTTCTGCGAGGCCGACCACGTCGCCTCCAGCGAGTACCGCGAATTCTGGGCGCGGCTGGCCCAGGGCGAGGTGTTCGGCGGCCGCTTCATGCGCCTGAGCAAGTTCGGTCAGCGCATCTGGATCCAGGCCACCTACAACCCGATCTTCGATGCCGAAGGCCAGGTGCACAAGGTGGTGAAGTTCGCCACCGACATCACCCGGCAGGTGGAGATGGAGCAGCATGTGCGGCAGAAGATCGAGCAGATGAATCTCTCGCTGCACGCCCTGACCCGCTCCATCAACCAGATCGCCGAGACCACCGATGACGCCAACCGCATGGCCCGCCGCACGCTAGAGGAAGCGGAGCGCGGCTCCCTGACCTTGACGCGCTCGCTGGACGCAATGGCGGCCATAGGCACCACCGCCGGCGGCATCCAGGACATCGTCCAGGTGATCAGCGATATCGCCAACCAGACCAACATGCTGGCCTTCAACGCGGCCATCGAAGCCGCCCGCGCCGGTGAGCATGGCCTGGGCTTCTCGGTGGTGGCCGACGAGGTGCGCAAGCTGGCCGAGAAGTCGTCCCAGGCGACCAAGGAGATCAACAAGCTGATCCTGGAATCGGTCAAGAGCATCGCCCAGGGCAGCGAAATCTCGCGCAGCGTGGGCGAGGCCTTCGGGCTGATCGCCGAAGGGGTGGGCAAGACCCAACAGTCCATCGAGGCGATCAACGGCTCCACCGCCGCCCAGCTCGACGATGCGGCGCGGGTCAATCAGTTGATCCAGGAGCTCGACGCGGCCACCACGGTGGCGCCCATCATCGGAGGCACCCGTTCGTGATGCGGGGTATCGTGCGGATCGGCGAACTGGAAGTCGCCTTGCCCGCCCAGGCCCTGGAACGCGTGGTGCCCTGGCCGGACCGCCTGGCCGCCCATCCGAGTCCGGTGCCCTGGCTGCTCGGTCTCTTCGAGTTGGGCGGTCAGCCACTGCCGCTGGTGGACGGCCATGGCTTGCTGGGGGTGCCGCCGGTCGAGCGCGAGCGCCGGATCGCCGTGATTCGCCAGGGCGGCGGTCGCTTCGGCCTGGCCATCGATAACGTGGTGGATATCCTCAGGCTGCCGGCGGACGCCATCGTGCAGTTGCAGGGGGCACCCGGGCGCCTCCTGGGGCAGGTCCACCTGCGCCCGGAAAGCGGCCGGCTGGTCCATCTGCTGGACCTGGAAGCCCTGGCCGCCTTGCCAGGCTTCGAGGTCAGCGCCGACGTGCCCCACGCCCATCGGCAGGGGGCCAGCGCCGGCAAGGATGGCGAGCGGCTCTATCTGCTGTTCGAATGCGACGGGCGTCGCCTCTGCCTGGATGCGGCGGTGGTGCAGGAATTGGTGGATCGACCGCAGCTGGCGCCTAGCGAATTCGCCAGCGACAGCTGTCGCCACCAGGTGCAGTTACGCGGCCAGACGTTGCCGGTGCTGGAGCTGTCCGCACTGTTGGGGCTGACCACGCCCGCGCACAGTCGCCGGGAGCAACTGCTGGTGCTGGCGGCGGGCGACCAGGGTCAGTATCGGGTGGCCTTCGGTTTCGAGCGGCTGCTCGGCATGTGGCGACGGGATCCGGCGCAGTGCGCGCCGCTGCTCGGCTTTGGCCTGGAGCAGCCCGAGCTGTTGTGCGGGGTTTTCAGCGCAGCGGATGGCGAGACGGCGATCGTGATCGATCACCTGGCCCTGGGTTGCCAGGCGGCGGCGGTCGCCTATGCGCGGATCTATCGCACCGACCGCGATCTGTTGCAGGAGGAACGGCGCCAGATCCGCCGCCAGCCTTGCCTCACCTTTCTCGCCGAATTGCTGTTCGCCGTCCCGCTGGAGCAGGTGGCCGAGGTCTTGCCCCTGCCGTCGCGCTACCTGCGCCTCGGGCAGCGGGATCCGCGGCTGCTGGGGGTGATGGAGGTCCGGGGCCAGCAGATCACCCTGGTGTGCCTGCGGACCCTGGCCGGTGCGCAGAGGGTCGAGTCCGGTCCGGGCGATCAGGTGATCGTGGTGGAAGGACAGCGCCAGCGCCTGGGCTTCGTGGTACAGCGGGTGGAGGCCATCGAGGCCTTTACCGACCTGCGGGCGGATGCCCTGGCGCGCAGCTGGCAATTGCCCGGGGAGGGTGGGGCGATGCCGGCACAGCGGGCGCAGAGCTGGGTGGGCGTAAGTACCGGGGGCAACAGCCGCCAGGCCACCCTGATCGATCTTGGCGCGCTGGTGCAGCGCCTGGAACGACAGGCCCGCCAGGCCGTGCCCGAGCCTGGGCCCGCGACTATTTGACTAGACCGCTCGTCACTTCGCTGAGCGGTCGGGTAACGGATCGCCCGCGCCTTCGTCGACCTCGGCGGAGTTTGTTATCAAAGCGGTAGCGGCAGGCTAGAGCCCGTCGCGCTTTCCAGCCGGCACTACGCGAAGCGCATCGTCGACGCTTCTACTGACGTGTCCGCGTCCAGCGTTCATCAGCGCCTGGTCAAGAAATCTCGCGGCGCGTCGAACCAGAGAAAGACACAACTTTCCTGGGTGATCCCATGTTCAACTCCGCACTCAAACGCCGTATCGCTGATCTCGAAGCCGAGCTGGCCGAGCACCGTCAGCTGCGCGCGGCGTTCTGCAATGACGCCCTTTGCCTACTGCTGGACGCCCAGGGCCGGATCGAAGACTTCAATGACAATTTCGCCCAGTGCCTGGGTTACGCACCGGGTAGCCTCACCGGGCGGAACCTGGACGACATCATTCCGGACTACGTGAAGAAGTTGGTCTGCTATGGCGATCTGAAGCGCAGCTTCAACGAAGGTCGCCAGGCCAGTGGCATCTATCGGCTGCTGCGCGGGACGGGTGGCGTCGCCTGGCTCTATGCGATCTGGACGCCCGTGCGCGACACCCAGGGCCAGGTCAAACAGATCCGCTGCTATGCCTATGACCGTACCGAGCAGGTGGAAACCTCCACCGAGCACTCGGGCATCATCAATGCGCTGCTGCGTTCCACCGCGGTGATCGAATTCAACCTGTCCGGCGAGGTGCTCACCGCCAACGAGCGCTTCCTGCAGGGCATGGGTTATTCGCTGGCGCAGATCGTCGGCAAGCATCATCGGATGTTCTGCAGCCGCGAAGAGTCGGAGTCCGCTGACTATCGCGTCTTCTGGGAGCGGCTCAATCGTGGCGACTACGTCGCCAGTCGCTTCAAGCGCATCGACAGCCATGGCCGCACGGTCTGGCTGGAAGCCTCCTACAATCCCGTCCTTAACACCCGCGGCGAGCTGTACAAGGTCATCAAGTTCGCCACCGTCATCACCGAGCAGGTGGAGCAGGAACTGGCCGTGGCCGAGGCCGCACGGGTCGCCTTCGACATCTCCCAGACCACCGACGAAAGCGCGCGTCAGGGCGCGGCCGTGGTGCAGGACACCGTGGCGGTGATGACCCGCATCGCCGACGAGATCCAGGTCGCCGCCAACGGCATCGAAGACCTCGGCAAGCAGTCGCTGGTGATCAGCGCCATCGTCAAGACCATCAGCGGCATCGCCGAGCAGACCAATCTGCTGGCGCTCAACGCTGCCATCGAAGCTGCCCGGGCCGGTGAGCAGGGGCGTGGCTTCGCGGTGGTGGCGGACGAAGTCCGGCAGTTGGCCGGGCGCACCAGCAAGGCCACCGAAGAGATCGTCGGGGTGGTGCAGCAGAACCAGCAACTGGCGCAGACGGCGGTCAGCAACATGGCCGCCAGCCGGCAGCAGGCGGAGCAGGGGCTGCACCTGGCCAGCAACGCCGGGGTGCGCATCACCGAGATCCAGGATGGCGCCCGCCAGGTGGTGGGCGCGGTCAGCCAATTCGCCCGCCGGCTGAGTTAGGGCTGTTCGCCCCAGCCCGGGGCGCTGTACCACTCATAGCCCGCGGTCGTGAGCTCCAGCCAGCGGCCCTGGTGGATGACCATTCGGGTCGCCACCTCCGGGCTGGCCAGGCCGGCGGCTACCAGCAGGCTGCGGATCAGAGCACCGTGGGCCACCAGCAGGGTGGGGCCCTGGAGTTCCTCCAGCAGCGGGCGCACCCGTTCGGCGGCATCGGCATAGCTTTCGCCACCGGATACCCGAAAGGTATAGGGCTCGGCGGCGCGGCGGGCGTGCTGCTCGGGATAACGCTGGGCGATGGTGGGCATGTCCAGGCCCTCCCAGTCGCCAAAGGCCTTTTCCGCCAGGCGCGCATCGCGGCCCAGGTTTCTTGGCGTGCCTGGCAGCTGCGCCAGGATCAGATCGAGCGTTACGCTGGCGCGTTGCAGCGGACTGCTCAGGCAGGCGAAGCGAGAGATGTCGAGGCGGTCGCGCAGGGCCAGGCCCACGGCTTCGGCCTGGACACGACCGCGCGCGTTGAGCGGTATGTCCTGGCGACCCTGGAGGCGACCGCTGGCGTTCCAGTCGGTTTCGCCGTGACGGATCACCAGCAGGGGAGAAGGGAAGGGCAAGGGCATCAATCCAGAGCAGTGGGCAGGGTAAGGAGGAATCTCAAGTGACCGGCTTCCAGGCGCGCGACCAGGCTGCCGCCATGGCCGCGGGCGATTTCCTGGGCGAGATAGAGGCCCAGGTCCAGGCGGGCGGGCTGCGCAAGGTCGGCCCTGGTCAGCGCCGGCTGGAACAGTTGACTCAGGGTGCCAGGTTCCACCACGGCGGTGCTGCTTTCCACGATAAGGCTGTAGCAGCGATCCTTGATCGCGCCACGCAGCAACAGGTTGCCCCCAGAAGGATTGCGGGAAGCGACCTGCTCCAGCACGGCGTCCAGCGCCTGCAGCACCCGCGGCAGATCCAGCCGCAAGGCAGCCGGTAAGGCCGGCAATTTGCTGCTCAAGGTCTGCCCGGGAAAGCGCGTCTGCAGCGTGGCGAACAAGCCCAGGAGCTGCTCATTGAAGTCGTCAACCAGCGCCGGTTTCAGGGGCAGGCCATGGCCCAGGCGCGCGCGGACGAAGTCGGCGGCCACGCCGCTGCGTTCGGCCAGGCGCTGGGCCTCGGTGTGCCAGTGCCGCATCTGGGATGCGTCCGCGCGCAGGTCCTGAGCGGCCAGCGCCTGCAGCGGGCGCTGCAGATCCTCCTCCAGCAGTACCAGCAATTGGTCGTGCAAGGGCGTCAGATCCCGGTCGACGCGCGCACCGGGGCTTTCTTCGCGACGCTGTTCTTCGCGGGCGAGCAATTCACCCAGCAGACGGGCGAAACCGTCCAGGGTATCGATCACCGAGCGCTGCTCCAGCAGTGGCCTGGGCTGGGGATCGAAGGCGCATAGCGTCCCGAAGAAGGTCCCGTTGGGACGAAATACCGGGACCGATAGATAACTCTTCCAGCCATAGAGGCTGGGCGCCGGATGATCGCAGTAGGTGGGGTTCCGGGTCACGTCGCTGATGATCACGGCGTCGTGGGAGGAGCGCACGTGGTTGCACAGGGTAGACTCGAGATCCAGTTCGGCGCCGGGTCGCAGGCCGAAGGCGATACGATCCTCCACCGCGCAGGCGATCCAGCGCTGCTCGGTGACCTCGGCAACGGTGGCGACTCCAAGGCCGCTGACATCGCAGACGACGCGCAGGAGCGCCGCGACGGAATCCAGGGACGCCAGCAGCTCGATGCTTTCGACGGTACTGGAGGGTTGGCTGGGCATGGCACGGTAGTTCTCTGACGGACAGGCCCTGAACGCTAGGCCAAGAGACGCCAGAGGGCAACCGTCAACCCGCCGAGCGATCCGCGTGGCGGACGCTCGGGCAGTCGCCGTCTAGCCGATCAGGTCGGTGGCGTAGGCCAGTACGGTCAGGCAGAGCAGCAGCAACAGCAGGTTGGCCGGGGTAATGCTTTTCATCGGGGAGATCCTTTCACGCAAGGGCGGTTCCTTGTCCAGGTACACCTGGGGCTGCCATGCCGGTGCTGGGGATCTCGGGGGGTGGAGCGGGTAGGTTCATCTCTGCGTCTCGATACTGCTGGCAAAGGACAGGAGTCGGAACGCCACTCTCGCCGTTCGTTCAGCCGCCGCCAGAGGAGGTGCGACATCTGGTCGAAGCGGCAGTGCGAGCGGTTCGCAGTTGCCAAGCGGCAGGCGAGCCGGTAGCGTGGCGCCCCATGCGAACCTTCCTTTGCCCCATCAGCGCCTATTACCGCTACCTGACCAATATCGGGTGGTAGGTACTGCGCTGCATGACCGAACCGCCCAGGGCGGCTCGGTCAAGGCAACTTCTCCCGGTCTCCCTGGCACCGTCCAGCCACAGGAGACCCCATGGACAGCACCCAGCAAGACCTGCTCGCCACCCTCGAAGCCCGCGGCTTCGTCCACCAGACCACCGATCGTGATGGCCTCGCGCGCGCCTTCGCCGCAGGGCCGGTGACCGGCTATCTCGGCTTCGACGCCACCGCCGACAGCCTCCACGTCGGCCATCTGCAAGGCCTGATGCTGATGCGCTGGCTGCAGCGTGCTGGCCATCCCATCCTCTTGCTGATCGGTGGCGCCACCACCCGCATCGGCGATCCCAGTTTCCGCGACAGCAGTCGCCCGGTACTCACCGACGGCCAGATCGCCCTGAACATGGCCGGCATCGCCAAGGCCTTTCACCGCTATCTCGAAGTGGGCGATGGCCACGGTCGTGCCCAGGTGGTGGACAACGCCGAGTGGCTCGACGGCCTGGGCTACCTGGATTTTCTCGGCGCCGTCGGCCGGCATTTTTCCATCAACCGGCTGCTCACCTTCGATGCCATCAAGAATCGTCTCGACCGCGAGCACTCGCTGTCCTTCGAGGAATTCGGCTACACCCTGTTGCAGGCCTACGACTTCGTCGAGCTGTCGCGGCGCTATGGCTGCACCCTGCAACTAGGCGGCGCGGACCAGTGGGCCAACATCATCAATGGTGTGGAGCTGTCGCGCCGGCAGGGCGGTCCCCAACTCTATGGCCTGACCATGCCGCTGCTGGCCACCCGTGACGGGCGCAAGATGGGCAAGTCGGCCCAGGGCGCGGTCTGGCTCAACGAGGAGCGACTGTCGGCCTTCGACTTCTGGCAATTCTGGCGCAACTGCGACGATGCCGATGTCGAGCGTTTCCTGGCGCTGTTCACCGAGTTGCCGCTGGACGAGGTCCGGCGGCTCGGCGCCCTGGGTGGGGCGGAGATCAACCTGGCCAAGACCGTGCTGGCCAACGAGGCGACCCGACTGGCCCATGGCGAGCGGGCCCAGCGCGAGGCCGAGGCCGCGGCCGCCCAGGTGTTCGCCGCTCGCGACGGCGCGGGTCAATTGCCGGAGGTCGTCCTGAGCCGCCGGCAGCTGGACGCAGGCGTCACCCTGGTGGAGTTGCTGGTCGAAGCGGGACTGCAACCGTCGCGCAGTGCGGTCCGCCGGCTGGCAGAGGGCGGTGGCCTGCGGCTGGACGAGCAACCGGTGGTGGATCCCGATGTCCTGCTGACGGCGAGCGACGCCGGCCGGCGGGTGAGTCTGGGCAAGAAACGACACCTGCGCATCGCGGTGGTGGACTGAGGAGAACGACATGAACAACTGGGTGATTGGTGCTTCGCGTGGCATAGGACTAGGGGTGGTAAAGGCCTATCTGGCCCGCGGCGACCAGGTACTGGCGCTGGTGCGAACGCCGAATGCGGCCTTGGATGCCCTGGCGGCTACAGCAGGGGGGCGGCTGCGGGTGGTGACTGGCGATCTGCGCGATCCCGAGCTGGGCACGCGACTGCTGGACGAATTGGGCGACGGCTCGCTGGACCGGCTGATCGTCAATGCCGGGATCATGGGGCCGCTGGAGGAAGACGGGCAGCGGGCGACCGCCACGGAGCTAGGGGAGTTGTTTCTCACCAATGCCGTGGCCCCGCTACGCCTGCTAGACGCCCTGGCGCCACGGATGGCCGCCGCGGGGGTTGTGGCCTGCCTGAGTTCGCAGATGGGCAGCGTCAGCCTGGCGCGTGCCGCCGAGATGCCGCTCTATGGCGCCAGCAAGGCGGCGCTGAACAGCCTGCTGCAGAGCTGGGTGGTTGGGCGGCAGCCGGCTTTCGCGGTGCTGGCGCTGCACCCGGGCTGGGTCCGCACCGAACTGAGTGGCGACCAGGCGCCGGTCGAGGTGGCCGATAGCGTCGCGGGTCTGGTCGCGACTATCGACGCTCGGGCCGGCCAAAGCGGCAGCGCCTTTCTCGACTATCAGGGGCAAGCCCTGCCCTGGTGAGCGAGGAACCGGATCGCTCAGCACGGCTGAGCGTTCTGGCCCTTGTCCGACCTCTGTCGAGGATCGAAGATGCAGACACCACCCTGGGGAGTGTCATCATGCGCATCGACGAGCGAACCTTTCTGGTAACCGGCGCCGGCTCCGGCCTGGGCGCCGCTACGGCCGAGGTACTGACCGCGGCAGGCGCCCGGGTGGCGCTGCTGGATCTGCAGGCCGATGCCGTGCAGGCCCAGGCCGAACGACTGGGTGAGCGGGCCCTGGCGCTGCCGGTGGACGTGACCGATGCCGAGGCCCTGAGCGCGGCCATCGATACCGTACTGGCCCGCTGGGGCAGTCTGCAGGGCGCGGTCAATTGCGCCGGTATCGTCGGTGGCGCCCGCATCCTCGGACGCAACGGTCCCCATGATCTCGCCGCCTTCGCTCGTATCGTCACGGTCAACCTGGTGGGCAGCTTCAACGTTCTGCGCCTGGCCGCGGCCGCCATGGCCAAGGGCGAGGCCGATGCCGGTGGCGAGCGCGGGGTGATCATCAACACCGCCTCCATCGCCGCCTTCGACGGCCAGATCGGCCAGGCGGCCTATGCGGCCTCCAAGGGCGGTGTCGCCTCTCTCACCCTGCCGGCAGCGCGCGAACTGGCCGGGCAGGGCATCCGGGTCATGACCATAGCGCCGGGTGTCTTCGAGACACCCATGATGGCCGGCATGACCCCCGAGGTCCGCGAGGCCCTGGCCGCCAACGTGCCCTTTCCGCCGCGGCTCGGTCGCGGCGAGGAATTCGCCGCCCTGGTCCGCCACATCATCGAGAACTCCATGCTCAACGGTGAGGTGATCCGTCTGGACGGCGCCCTGCGCATGGCCCCGCGCTAGGAGAATCGCCATGAATGATCCCATTGTCATCGTCGCCGCCGCCCGTACGCCCATGGGCGCCCTGGGTGGCGAGCTGGCCGCGCTGTCAGCGCCGCAACTGGGCAGTACCGTGGTCCGCGCCGTACTGGAGCGGGCGGGTTGGTCGCCGGAACGGGTCGACGAGGTGCTGCTGGGTTGCGTGCTGCCCGCCGGCCTCGGCCAGGCACCGGCACGCCAGGCGGCGCTTGGCGCCGGTCTGGCCCAGAGCACGCGCTGCACCACCCTGAACAAGATGTGCGGCTCGGGCATGCAGGCGACCATCCTCGCTCATGACCTGCTGCGCGCTGGTAGCGCCGAGGTGGTGGTGGCGGGCGGCATGGAAAGCATGAGCCGTGCGCCCTATCTGCTGGAAAAGGCCCGCAGCGGCTATCGCCTTGGCCATGGCGCCCTGATCGACAGCATGTTTCTCGACGGCCTGGAAGACGCCTATGAACCCGGGCGCCTGATGGGCACCTTCGCCGAGGATTGCGCCGCACGTCTGGGCATCGGCCGCGAACGCCAGGATGCCTATGCTCAGCAGTCTCTCGCACGGGCACGTCAGGCCCAGGCCAGCAGCGCCTTCGCCGCCGAGATCGTCCCGGTGGAGGTGGTGACGCGCAAGGAGACCCTGCGCCTCGACACCGACGAGCAACCCCGCCGCGCCGACCCTGCGCGGATTCCTACGCTCAAGCCGGCTTTCCGCGAAGGCGGCACAGTGACCGCGGCCAATGCCAGCTCCATCTCCGATGGCGCCGCGGCGCTGCTGCTGATGCGCGCTAGCACGGCCGCGCGGGAGGGCCTGACCCCGCTGGCGACCATCCGTGGCCATGCCGCCCATGCCGGCGCGCCAGGCGACTTTCCCACCGCCCCCATCGGCGCCATTCGCACGCTGCTCGAACGCATCGACTGGCAATTGGCGGATGTCGATCTCTTCGAAATCAACGAAGCCTTCGCCGTGGTGGCGCTGGCCGCCCAGGATGCCCTGGGGCTGGACCCGGAGCGGTTGAACGTGCACGGTGGTGCCTGTGCCCTGGGCCATCCCATCGGTGCCTCCGGCGCGCGCATCCTGGTGACCCTGATCCAGGCGCTGCGCCAGCGTGGCCTGCGGCGGGGCGTAGCCGCCATCTGCATTGGCGGCGGCGAGGCTACGGCCCTGGCTCTGGAACTCAACGACTAGACAAGGACAAGATCATGAGCGAAGCCTCTACCGAATCCACCCTGTTGCTGGACATCGAGGACCGTGTGGCCCTCATCACCCTCAACAGACCCAAGGCGCTCAACGCCCTCAATGCCCAGCTACTCATTGAGTTGGACGCCATGCTGGCGCGGCTGGACGCCGATCCCGAGGTGGGGTGCGTGGTGCTCACCGGCTCGGCCAAGGCCTTCGCCGCCGGCGCCGACATCAAGGAAATGGCCGGGCAGGGTTATCCGCAGATCTATCTGGACGACTATTTCCGCGTCGCCGACCGCATCGCCGAGCGCCGCAAGCCCTTGATCGCCGCCGTGGCCGGCTACGCCCTGGGTGGTGGCTGCGAACTGGCGCTGCTGTGCGACTTCATCTACGCCGCCGACACCGCCCGCTTCGGCCTGCCGGAGATCACCTTGGGCGTCATTCCCGGCATCGGCGGCACCCAGCGCCTGACCCGTGCCCTGGGCAAGGCTAAGGCCATGGAACTGTGTCTGACCGGTCGACAGCTGGAGGCCGCCGAAGCCGAACGCGCCGGCCTGGTCGCCCAGGTCTTTCCCGCCGACGAGCTGCTGGAGCGCACCCTGGAGGCCGCCCGCGGTATCGCCAGTCGCTCCCTACCAGCGACCCTGCTGCTCAAGGAAAGCGTCAATCGCGCCTTCGAAACCAGTCTGGCTGAGGGCATCCGCTTCGAGCGCCGGGTCTTCCATTCGCTGTTCGCCAGCACCGACCAGAAGGAAGGCATGGCCGCCTTCGTTGAGAAGCGTCCGGCGAAGTTCGAGCATCGCTAGGCCCTAGCGACGAGGAGAGGCAGATCGTGTCAGTCGACGGGTTACGCGAGCGTTATCAGGCCTACCTCGACTGCCTCAACCGCCAGGCCTGGGCGGAGCTGGGCCGTTATGTCGACGAGGCCGTCGAACACAATGGCCGGCCCCTGGGATTGGCGGGCTACCAGGCCATGCTCGAAGGCGATCATGCCGCGATTCCCGATCTGCACTTCGCCGCGCGATTGCTGGTGGTGGAGGCGTCCTGGCTGGCCGCGCAGCTGGATTTCGACTGCACGCCGCGTGGCGAGCTTTTCGGGCTGGCGGTGAACGGGAGGCGGGTACGCTTCAGCGAGCATGTCTTCTATCGTTTCGAGAACGGGCGAATCCGCGAGGTGCGCTCGGTGATAGATACCGCCGCCATCGCTGCCCAGCTGGCCGACGGCTAACCCGCTCGACTTTGGCGCTGGCGATAGCCCAGGGGACTGAGGCCCGTCCACTTGCGAAAGGCGCGCTGGAAGGAGCGGGGATCGGCGAAACCCAGGCGCAGGGCCAGTTCATCCAGGGGCAGGGCGCCTTGATCCAGCTGGCGACAGGCTAGCCGGCACCGGCGTTCGTCCTTGAGGCGTTGGTAGGACTGGCCGCCTGCCGCCAGCTGGCGTCTCAGGGTGGCGGGCGAGAGCCCCAGGTCTGCCGCCAGGCCGACGGCGTCTGGCCAGTCTTCGGGTGCACGGCTGCGCAACAGGGTGCGGATGCGGGCGATCAGGTTGGCGTCGTCGCGATAGTGCACCAGCAGATTGCCCGGCGCGCCGGCGATGAAACGCCGCGCGTCCGTGGCACTGCGCCGGATCGGCAGGACCAGCAGGGCGGCGTCCAGCACCAGGCAGTCGTCATCGCTGGCGAAGCTTAGCCGTGGCCCGAAGCGTTGCTGATAGTCGGCCAGCAGGTCCGCTCCCGGCGTCTGAGCGGTCAGACGGATCTCCTCTAGCGGCAGCCGGCGGCCCACTAGCCAGCAGGCCAGGCCATGCAGGATCAGCCAGAGGGTAAAGACCGCGAAGCTACCCGGCAGACCACCGGGTGCCAGTCGCAAGGTCGCCCGCTCTCCGTCGGGTTGCAGCCGCAGGTTTACACCCAAGGTAAGGCGCAGGAAGTCGGCGCTGTGCCGCAGGGCATTGCCCAGGGTCGGTTGCAGGCGGGTGCTCTGGCAGAGAAAGGCAAAGCTGCCCGCCGGCAACGGGCGCGGACCCAGGGCGAAGAATTCGTCATCGAAGCGCCGCGCCAGGCGATACCACAGCTGGCCGAACAGCGGCGCCGAGAGACGTTCGCGGCCAAGTAGCAGGTCGGATAGCCGGACGCCTTCCGCGGCGAGCAGGGCGTCCGGCAACTGACCGCTTTGCCGGCAAAGCCCGGCCAGGGCCTCGTCGAGGATGCCCGGGGCCAGGCTGTCGCGCGGCAGGTCGGTCACAGATGCAGCGCCCGGCCCAGGGCACGCAGCGCCGCCTCCTGCACCGCCTCACCCAGGGTGGGGTGGGGGTGCAGGGTGGCGGCGACGTCTTCCAGTTGCATGCCCATCTCCAGGCTGTGGGAAAAGGCCGTGGCCAGTTCCGCCACCTGCTGCCCGGTGGCCTGCCAGCCGAGAATGCGATGGTCATCCGCGCGGGCCACCACCCGCACGAAGCCTTCCGGCGCCTCCAGGGTGAGGGCGCGGCCATTGGCGGCGAAGGGGAAGCTGGCGACCTTGGTCTCCAGGCCTTGCGCCTTGGCCTGCTCGGGGGTGAGGCCTACCACCACGATCTCCGGATCGGTGTAGCAGACCGCCGGGATGGCCACCGGGGCGAAACGCCGCCGCTTGCCGGCGATCAGCTCGGCCACCACCTCGGCCTGGGCCATGGCGCGGTGGGCCAGCAGGGGTTCGCCGGTGAGATCACCAATGGCCCAGACGTCGGTCATGCTGGTACGACAGCCGTCGTCGACGCGGATGTAGCGACCGTCGTAGTCCAGCGGCAGGCGCTCCAGGCCTTCGGTGCGGGGGCGGCGGCCGGCGGCGACCAGGATGCGCTGGGCCGGCAGAAGCTCTTCCCGACCGTCGCCACGAGTCATCCGCAGACCCGCGCCGTCCGCGGCCAGACCGGCGACGGTGCAGCCCAGGTGCAGCTCAATGCCCAGGCGTTCCAACCGCTGCCGCAGCGGCGCCGTGAGCTCGGCGTCGTAGCCGGGCAGCAGACGCGACTGGGCTTCCACCACCGCGACCCGGGCGCCTAGCTTGCGATAGGCGATGCCCAGTTCCAAACCGATATAGCCAGCGCCCACCACCACCAGGTGGTCGGGAATTTCCGTGGGTGACAAGGCCTCGGTGGCCGATATCACCGGACCACCGAAGGGCAGGCTGGGCAATTCCACCGAGGTGGAGCCCATCGCCAGCACCAGGTGCTCGGTGCGGATGCGCAGCCGATCGCCGCCGGCGCGCTGCACCTCGACGGTCTTGCCATCGAGGATTTCGGCCCAGCCCTCGATTACCGTCACGCCCTGCTTCTTGAGCAGCGCGGCGACGCCGGTGGTGAGACGATCGACGATGCCGTTCTTCCAGGCCACGGCCTGGCCAAGATCCAGCTCCGGGCGGCCGTGGCGGATGCCCAGGCTGCCATGCTCAGCGCGACCGCTGGCGCGATGGTATTCCTCGGCGACATGGATCATCGCCTTGGAGGGAATGCAGCCGACGTTGAGGCAGGTACCGCCGAGGGCGACGCCCTCCACCAGGGTGGTGGCGATGCCCAGCTGGGCGGCGCGCAGGGCGGCGACATAACCGCCGGGGCCGCCGCCGATGATGAGGAGTCGGGTATCCATGGCTACTCCAGGAAGAGGGTGGCGGGTTGTTCGAGCAGCTGGCGCACGGCCTGGATGAAACTGGCGGCGTCCTGGCCATCGATCAGCCGGTGGTCGAAGGAGGCGGAAAGATTCATCAGCTTGCGTGGCACCACCAGGCCATGGCGGAAGGCCGGGCGCTCGACGATGCGGTTGACGCCGATGATGGCCACCTCGGGATGGTTGATGATGGGCGTGGAGGCGATGCCCCCCAGCGGACCGAGGCTGCTGATGGTCAGGGTAGAGCCGGACAGTTCGTCGCGCCCGGCCTTGCCGCCGCGCACTGCGGTGGCGAGGCGCGCCACCTCCTGGGCACAGCCCCAGAGATCCAGCGCCTCGGCGTGGCGCACCACCGGTACCGCCAGGCCCTGCTCACCCTGGGTGGCGATGCCGAGATGTACCGCGCCATAACGCGTCACGGTGCTGCTGTCTTCGTCGAAGCGCGCATTCATCTGCGGAAAGTCCCGCACCGCTACGACCAGGGCGCGAGCCAGGAAGGGCAGCAGGGTGAGATGGGCACGACGCCCCTGCCAGCGCTGGTTGAGGGTGGCGCGCAAGGCTTCCAGCTCGGTGACATCCACCTCTTCCACATAGGTGAAGTGGGGGATATGCCGCTTGGCGGCCTGCATCTTCTCGGCGATCTTGCGTCTCAGGCCGATCAGCGGGATGCGCTCCTCGCCACTGCGTTTCGCCAGGCCACCGCCGCCAGTGGCCGGTGGCAGTCCGGCGTCGCGTTGCTGCACATAGGCTTCCAGATCGCCATGCAGGATGCGCCCGCCCTGACCGCTGCCGGTGACGAAGCGCAATTCGATGCCCAGGTCCCAGGCGTGCTGGCGCACCGCGGGAGACGCCAGCGGCGGACTGCCCGGGGCTGGTCGGGAGGCCGGTCGCTCGTCGTCGCGCGGGAGCTCCGCTTCCGGGTGTCGCGGAGCAGGTGCCGCCTCGGGCTTGGGCGCTTCCGCCTTCGGTGCTGGCGCCGGCGCGGCTTCCATCGGCACGGGGCGACTGGCCTCGCGCAGATTGCCGTCACCGGCCACCTCCAGGCGGATCAGCTCGGCGCCCACGGCCAGCACCTGGCCAGGCTGGCCGCCCAGGGCGACCACCCGGCCCACCACCGGGGAAGGGATCTCCACCATGGCCTTGTCGGTCATGACGTCGGCCAGGGTCTGGTCCTCGCCGACTTCATCCCCTACCGCCACGTACCACTTGACCAATTCCACCTCGGCGATGCCTTCGCCGATGTCGGGCATCTTGATGACATGGGTACCCATCTCAGACCTCCATGACGCGCTTGAGCGCGGCGCCGACCCGGGACGGACCCGGGAAGTAGTCCCATTCCTGGGCGTGGGGATAGGGGGTATCCCAGCCGGTGACCCGCTCGATGGGCGCCTCCAGGCGATGGAAGCAGTGCTCCTGCATCAGGGACACCAGCTCGGCGCCGTAGCCGCAGGTACGGGTGGCTTCGTGGACCACCACGCAGCGGCCGGTCTTGGTCACCGAATCGGTGAGGGTCTGCAGGTCCAGCGGCCAGAGGCTGCGGATGTCGATCACCTCGGCATCGATGCCGGTCTCGGCAGCGGCGGCCAAGGCGACCCAGACGGTGGTGCCATAGGTCAGCACCGTGACCTGCTTGCCAGGGCGGACCACGGCGGCCCGTTCCAGCTCCACGCGGTAATAGCCGTCCGGCACGGCGCTGGCCGGGTGGCCCGACCAGGGCGTTACCGGACGATCATGGTGGCCGTCGAAGGGGCCGTTGTAGAGGCGCTTGGGTTCGAGAAAGATCACCGGGTCGTCGCTCTCGATGGAGGCGATCAGCAGGCCCTTGGCGTCGTAGGGATTGGAGGGCATCACCGTGCGCAGGCCGCAGACCTGGGTGAACATGGCCTCGGGACTCTGGCTATGGGTCTGGCCGCCATAGATGCCGCCGCCGCAGGGCATGCGAAATACCAGCGGCGAGGTGAACTGGCCGACTGAGCGATAGCGCAGGCGCGCCGCCTCGGAGACGATCTGGTCGATGGCCGGGTAGACATAGTCGGCGAACTGGATCTCCGCCACCGGGCGCAGGCCGTAGGCGCCCATGCCCACCGCGGCGCCGGCAATGCCGTTCTCCGAGATGGGCGCATCGAATACCCGCGAGGCGCCATATTTGGCCTGCAGGCCCTCGGTGCAGCGAAAGACGCCGCCGAAGTAGCCGACGTCCTCGCCGAACACCACCACGTTGTCGTCGCGTTCGAGCATCACGTCCATCGCCGAGCGGATGGCCTGGATCATGGTCAGGGTGCTGCGGCTGCCGGCCTGGGTCGGCAGGTCGGTTTCCTGTTGTACGGTCATGGCGTCACTTCCCGAGCTGTTGGCGTTGGCGGCGCAGGTGCGACGGCAGGTCCTGGTAGACCTCCTCGAACATGTCGGCGGCGCTAGGGGCGAGATCGCTGGCAAAGGTGCCGTGGGCTTCCGCGGCCTTCTGTGCGGCGGCCACCTCGGCTTCCAGCTCGGCGGCCAGCGCCTGGTGCTGCGCGTCCGACCAGAGACCACGACCGATCAGATGCGCCTTGAGCCGGTCGATGGGGTCGCCCAGGGGGAAGTGCGCCCAGTCATCGGCGGGTCGGTACTTGGACGGATCGTCGGAGGTGGAGTGGGGACCGGCGCGATAGGTCACCCATTCGATCAGGGTCGGCCCCAGGTTGCGCCGGGCGCGTTCGGCGGCCCAGCGCGAGGCGGCCAGTACCGCGAGGAAGTCGTTGCCATCCACCCGTAGCGCAGCGATGCCGTAGCCAATACCGCGGGTGGCCAGGGTGATGCCCTCGCCGCCGGCGATGGCCTGGAAGGTGGAGATGGCCCACTGGTTGTTGACGATGTTGAGGATCACCGGCGCCCGGTAGACATGGGCGAAGGTGAGGGCGGCGTGGAAATCGCCTTCAGCGGTGGCGCCATCGCCGATCCAGCCGGCGGCGATGCGGGTGTCCCCCTTGATCGCCGAGGCCATGGCCCAGCCCACTGCCTGGATGTACTGGGTGCCCAGGTTGCCGGAGATGGAAAAGAAGCCGAGGTCGCGGTAGGAGTACATCACCGGCAACTGGCGACCCTTGAGCGGATCCCGGGCATTGGACAGCAGCTGGCAGATCATCTCGTCCAGCGGCGCCTCGCGGGCGATGAGGATGCCCTGCTGGCGGTAGGTGGGGAAATGCATGTCGTCCGGGCGCAGCGCCAGGGTCTGGCCCACGGCGATGGCTTCCTCGCCCAGGCACTGCATATAGAAGGACAGCTTCTTCTGCCGCTGGGCCTTGAGCATGCGCGCATCGAACAGCCGCGTCTTGAGCATGGCCCTCAGGCCTTGCAGCAACAGGTCGGGCGCCTCTTCCGTGGCCCAGGGGCCGACGGCGCGACCCTCTTCATCGAGGATGCGGATCAGCTGGGTCGCCAGCTCGCGGGTATCCACCGGCGCCACGTCGACGGGTGGCTTTTCCGCACGGCCAGCGGGGCAGAGCTGCAGATAGTTGAAGTCGGTAGGACGGCCCGGTCGGCCACTGGGTTCGGGGACGTGCAGGCGCAGGGGTGGGTAGTCGCTCATGGCCGACCCCCCAGGTAGGTAAGGGGGCGGGCGGGTCGCAGGACGGGTTGGCCGTCCGGGTGCGATGCAGGGTGCCACATGGTGGAGGCCTCGGCATTCTTGTTATTGGTCACCTGAGTATAGGCCGGCTCTGCTAGCCGTTTTGCCGCAATTTGGCGGTGGGCAGCAGGGTCGTTTGGTGCTATTGAACTCCCTACAAGAACAACAGTAGAGGTTTTGCACCATGGCTGGTCTGGACCGTATCGACCTGCGCATCCTCAATGCCCTGTCCGCCGATGGCCGGCTGAGCTGGCGCGATCTGGCACAGAAGATCGGGCTGTCGCTGACCCCGACGCTACGGCGGGTCAAGCGTCTGGAGGAGGAGCGCTATATCCAGGGGTATCACGCCCAGCTCGACGAAACCCGGCTGGCCGGCAGTGTCAGCGTCTTCGTCTCGGTACGTCTGGAAAAGCAATCCACCGATTACCTGCGCGCCTTCGAACGGGAGATCGTCAAGGCACCCCAGGTGATGAGCTGTTTCCAGATGACCGGCGATGCCGACTATGTGTTGCGGGTGGTAGTGCAGGATCTGGCGGCCTACCAGCACTTTCTGGCCGATACTCTGACCTGCATTCCCGGGGTGGCCAGCGTGAC
The DNA here is from genome assembly GCF_013277805.1 of Pseudomonas sp. MS15a(2019). NCBI lineage: Bacteria > Pseudomonadati > Pseudomonadota > Gammaproteobacteria > Pseudomonadales > Pseudomonadaceae > Pseudomonas > Pseudomonas sp. MS15a(2019). The sequence continues at coordinate 177,910 of NZ_VBTN01000004.1, read as the reverse complement.
CTCGGCCTTTTCGCTCAAGGCGGTCCTGCTCAGACCGGCGCCACCCCTCTGAACGATCGAGCGAGCGGTTAGGTGCCCAGTGAGCGGCGCACCTGCTGCGCCTGAACGGCACAATAATTCGAATCGCGGAGCCGGGCGATATCCAGCATCAGCGTCAGGCGACGTCGACCGGAGGAGTTGCAGAGCTGGGCGGGCAGACCGCCATCCGGCGTGAGCGGGCCGAACAGGCAGGTGACGTTGGGGAGCTGGGCAACGAATTGCTGGGTCAGGGCGAGCATTATGGCGGTCCGGACGGTCGAGGTGGCAATGTGACAGCGTTCACATTGCCGAGGTTCCTCGCCAGTCAGGCGCTGGGCGTCACCGAATAGGCCACGCCATTCACCGCGTCGATCAGCTGACCGATCGACCAGGGCTTGGGCAGGAACCGAACCTTGCATTTGATGCTGGCCGTGGACGGCGTTTCGTAGCCGGACATGACAATAATCGGCATGTCTGGCCACCGCTGGCACACCATGTTGGCCAGCTGCGCGCCATCCATCGAGCCGGGCATGCGAATGTCCGTCAATAGAATGTCGATGTTGGCGTCTTCTTTCTCCAGCAACGACAGGGCGGTGTCGGCCGAGTCAGCGGCGATGATGTTGAAGCCTTCGGGCTCGAGGATTTCGCGGACGAAATCCGCTACCAGTGGCTCGTCGTCCACCACCAGGAGAGTGGGTCGGAAGACAGGGGTTCCCGGCTGTTCTGCGCGCATGACTGGACCTTATATACAAGACATTGCTGAGCCTTGGAGGGTAACGGTGGAGGAAAATTCCCTGAGAGAGCTCGGAGAATTTTGGCGTCAGATTTCTGTCTTCGCGGGGTCGAAAGACCAACCAGGTGCCCGCTTTCCAAGCTGCGACCCTGTGTCGCGCACATTTGGTTACGTTTGCCGAAAGGGCTCTGTTCCGGTGCTTTCAGCGCTTCTTTGGAAGCGGAGACTTCCCGTTGGGTGAAAGGTTTCACTTGGCTGGCATATGACTTGTATTAGGTGAGACAACTGCAGGACGCAGAGCGCTTTTTTTGTCACGTCCCAGTGGCCTTACCTAAACCCAGGCTTTGCTCGTACACAAAGGACATCGACGCCACGCCTCCCAAAGCAGTACCTGTCCATGACACCTATTCGCTCCGTTGTTACCGCCCTTCGTCGTCCGCTCGCCGCGGCCGCTGCTGTCGTCGCGCTGTCCGCTGGCTTCGCCCAGGCCGAGCCTGTCAGCCTGGTAGGTCTGAATCTGTCTGGTGCGGGCTTCGCGCCCCAGGTGTTGCCCGGCATCAATGGCACCAACTACATCTTCCCGGTGGAAGCCTACTTCCAGCAGTGGAGCGCGCGGGGCGTGAAGCTGATTCGCTTCCCCATCATCTGGGAACGCCTGCAGCCACGCCTGGGCGGACCTCTGGATAGCGCCTACGTGGCCCTGGTGAACCAAACCTTCGGCTATGCGCAGAAGCACGGCATCAAGATCATCCTCGACCTGCACAACTACGCCCGCTATCGCGGTCAGGTGATAGGTACCAGCGGCGTACCTTACGCCCGCTATCAAGAGATCATGACCCACATCGCGCGGCAGTGGAGCGGCCAGTCCTCGCTGTACGCCTACGACATCATGAACGAGCCCCACGATGCCATGGCCTACTGGCCGACCGCGGCCCAGTACGGCATCAATGGCGTCCGGGCGGTGGACAGCACCCGGCCGGTGATCGTCGAAGGCAACGGCTGGTCGAGCGCCACCCGCTGGGCCGAATTCAACGATGCCCTGCTGGGGCTGAAGGATCCGGCCAACAACATCATCTTTTCGGCGCACTCCTACTTCGACGAGAACGCCGGCGGCAGCTATGACAAGACCGACGTCAACAAGCTCGATGCCAACTATGGCGTGACGCGAGTGAAGCCCTTCGTCGATTGGCTGAAGAAGAACGGCAAGCGTGGCTATATCGGCGAGTTCGGTGTCCCGGACAACAATCCGCGCTGGAACCTGCTGATGGACAACATGCTGGCTTACCTGAAGCAGAACTGCATTCCGGCCTCCTACTGGGCCGCAGGTCCCGGCTGGGGCAGCTACTTCATGTCGGTGGAGCCCATCAATGGCCAGGAGCGCCCGCAGTGGCCGACCCTGCGCAAATACCTGGACGACAGCAGCTGCACCGCCATCGGTCCAAACGCCAGTGGCAGCACCGCGCCGGCCGCCGGCGGTACCGGTACTGGCAACAGCGGCTCCACCGGTGGCAATGCCGGCGCCGTGGGCAATTCCGGTGGTGGCAGCGCTGGCAACACCGGCAACACTGGCAATACGGGGAGCAACGCCGGGGTCCAGATTCCGCCGAGCACCGGTGCCACCGCAGGCACTGTCACCTCCGTGGTCAACGACTTCACCAACCCGGACTGGCACAAGGGGGTGTTCCTCAAAAAGGCTGCGATCTCGGTACCCGGAACCGCGGTGAATCGCGCCGCCTTCAAGGCCGGTGCCTACCTGACCACCGCGGATGGCCAGGTACGGCGGATCTCCTCGGTGCAGGCCGGCAATAGCCTGGGCGTCTTCACCGAGGGCACGCCCTTCAACGGCAACGCCGTGGGCTATCCCAAGACCGTGACGGTCTCGCCCACCGGGGTGACCAGCGCCGCCAGCGTCAGCAGTGCCATCAACGACTTCACCAACGCCGACTGGAATCGCGGCGTCTACCGTCGCGCCGCGGCCATTTCCATCCCGGCGACCGCAGCCAATCGCTCGGCCTTCAAGCTGGGTGGCTCGGTACGCCTCGTCAACGGCCAGATCCTCAAGATCAGCTACGTGCAGGATGGGGCGAAAAACCTGGGCGTGTTCTTCGATGCCAGCCGGCTGGATGCCAGCGTCGGCTATCCCAACACCCTGATGTCCTTCAGTCGCTGATCCTCGGGATCAGGCAACAAAAAACCCGGTGGCCAACGGCCACCGGGTTTTTTGTTGCCCGCTTAAAGATGGATGAAGGTGGTGACCTCTCCCGCCTGCACCCGGCATTCATCCACGGCATGGATCACCCCGGTGGTCAGGGCCGCTTCCGGACTCAGCAGCCGGGCGTTGGCCTTGAGGCAGCTGTAGATGTCCAGGGCCTCTGCGGCACCGGCGGTGCGCTCAGCGACGATGCGGGCATAGAGGTCGAGGTCGTAGTCCAGGCACATGGCGTATTCGGCCATGCGTGCGTGGTCCACCGAGTTGTTCAGATTCCAGTAGAAGGAATGATAGAGGAACTTGCTGTGGCGACTGGCGGTACGCTGCTCACCGGCGAGAAAAAGGATGTTGCCCATGGATTCGACGGTACCCAGGTTGTGGGTGTGCACCGGTACCGGCAGGGACAGGAGGAAGTTGTACATCGTGAAGCCGTAGCTGCAATCGCCGCCCATGGTGGCGATCTTGAGCAGGATGCGCGAGGCGTCCTGCTGGACCGCCTGAGAGCACTGGGCGATCAGCTGGCCGCAACTGGTGGAATTGATGGGACCGGTGAAATGGATGACATGGGTGCTCATGGGGCCTACCGACGCGCCGGGGAGCCCGGCGGAAGGCGGGCTCTATAGGAGTTGCTTCGGCGACTTTCGGCCGGGCTTGAGTGCTGGCGTCGGCTGGCCGACGAAGCGCGTCCCAGACGGATGGGCTGCGCCTGAGCGCAGCCGCGAGATTAGCGCAGCAGCAGCATCGGCACTTCGGTCTTGTGCAGCAACTGGGTGGTGCGACTGCCGCGCAGGAAGCGCCAGACCGAAGAGTGGCTGTAGGCACCCATGATCAGCAGATCCGCCCGGCGTTCGTCGAGGTGGCGGGGGACGATGCGCTCCACGTCACCATGGGCGACGGTGGTGTCCACCCGGCAACCGGCGCTGCGCAGCAGCAGGGCCAGGTCCTCCAGGCGCTTGCGCAGGATCGGATCGTCTTCGCCGACCCGCAGCAGGGTGCCGCTCATGCCGGCCAGCAGCGGACTGCGCGCCAGCGCCAGGATGCCCTGGTGAGTGGCTTCCCGGCCGTCGTAGGCGATGGTGAATTGCCGTGGCGGCTTGAATGGCCCCGAGCAGATCAGGATCGGCCGGTGCACGGCGCGCACCACGGCTTCCAGCTGGCTGCCGATGCCGCTGTCCCCTGAGCGCTCGCCGCGCTTGCCGATCACCAGCAGGCGGGTGTCGGCTTCCAGGGTCTTGAGGGTATCCACCAGGCCCTCGGGCCGCCGCAGGATCTGCGGGGCGGAGGTCAGGCCCTGCTGCAGCATGCGCTGGCGGGCATTGAGCAACAGCGCCTTGGCCATCCCGGCACCGACATCATCGTCCAGATAGACCGGGGCGCCGTTGGCGACCTTCTTGCCGCTGTTGGCCGATTCCTGCACGTGCAGCAGGGTGACGGGTGCATCCAGCCGCCGCGACAACCAGGCGGTGTGGTCGCAGACGCTTTCGGCGTGGGGGGATCCATCGATGCAGGCGAGCAGGGAGGCCATAACGGTATTCCTTGACGAGACCGGGACCAGACACGATCCCTGTCAGGAGCGTAGCACCCGCCCAGCGCCTGCTGATGACGCTTGGGTGTCATCTTCGGCTTTTGCTGGGCAGGTCACGGCCGTCATCCCGGACGCCCTCACATTTCGTAGCGATCGAGTTCCCGGGTGATCAGCAAACGCTGAATTTCACTGGAGCCTTCGTAGATCTGGGTGATGCGGATATCGCGGTAGTACTGCTCCACCGGATAGTCCTCCAGGTAGCCATAGCCGCCATGGATCTGGATGGCCTTGGAGCACACCCATTCGCCCGTCTCGGTGGCGAACAGCTTGGCCTGGGAGGCCTCGCTGAGGCAGGGCTGGCCCGCCGTGCGCAACCGCGCCGCATGCAGGATCAGCAGCCGCGCGGCATTGAGCCGTGTGTGCATGTCGGCCAGCATGTTGGCGATGCTCTGGTGCTGGATGATGGCCTTGTCGAACTGGATACGTTCGCGGGCGTAGCCCAGCGCCGCCTCGAAGGCCGCGCGAGCGATGCCCAGGGCCTGGGCGGCGATGCCGATGCGCCCGCCTTCCAGGTTGGACAGGGCGATAGCCAGCCCCTTGCCGCGCTCGCCCAGCAGGTTGGCCGCCGGGATCCGGCAGTTGTCCAGGGTGACCGCGCAGGTGTCGGAGGCGCGCAGGCCCATCTTGTGTTCGGTGCGCTCGACGCGAAAACCGGGAGTGTCGGTGGGTACCAGAAAGGCCGACAGGCCCTTCTTGCCCAGCTCCGGATCGGTCACCGCGAAGACGATGGCCAGGCCGGCGCGGCGCCCGTTGCTGACGAACTGCTTGCTGCCATTGAGCACCCAGCTGTCGCCGTCGAGGACCGCGCGGGTGCGCAGATTGTGCGCCTCGGAGCCGGCCTGGGGTTCGGTCAGACAGAAGCAGCCGATGACCTTGCCGGCGGCCAGGTCGGGCAACCAGTGATCCTGCTGTTCGGCGGTGCCGTAGCGCAGCAGTGGGCCGCAACCCACCGAGCTGTGGATGCTCATCAGGGCGCCGAGGCTGCCGTCGCCGGCGGAGATCTCTTCCACGGCCAGGGCATAGGCGACGTAGTCCATATAGGTGCCGCCCCATTGCTCGGGCACCACCATGCCCAGTAGGCCCAGTTCACCCAGTTGGGCGACCACGGCGTCGTCGATCCACTCGGCCTTTTCCCAGGCCCGGGCGTGGGGCGCGACCTCGCGGCGGGCGAAGTCGCGCGCCATGTCGCGGATCATGCATTGTTCTTCGGTGAGTTCGATGTGGTGCATGGAAGCCTTCCTCAGGAATGGCGAAAATCGGTGAAAAAGGCCGCGACGCGGCGTGGATCCAGATCCTGCCAGCGAGCCGGATTCCAGTGCGGCGTGCGGTCCTTGTCCACCAGCATGGCGCGCACCCCTTCGATGATCTCGCCCTTTTCGAACCAGCGGCGATCCAGGTGCAGCTCCAGCGCGAAACACTGCTCCAGCGACAGCCCGCCGCCTTGACGCAGCAATTCCAGGGCGGTGGCGACCGCCAGTGGCGAGCGGGCGTCCAGGGTGGCCAGGGTCTCTTGGGCCCAGTCGCGATAGGCGGAGCGGCTTTCTGCCTGCAGGCTGCCGCGCAACTCTTCCACGGTCGCCGCGGCGAAATGTTCGGCGATGGCGGGGCGCAGGTCGGTCAGACGCGCCGACTCGGCCGGCGCCGTGGCGAACTCCTGCAGCAGGGCGGCCAGATCGGTCGGCCCCTGGGCAGTGGCCGCCTCCAGCCGTTGAAGGAGGTCGTCGGTCGTCGCTTCGGCAATGAAGACATCGGCCAGGCCGGCGGCCAGGGCATCGGCCGGACCGATCTGCACGCCGGTCAGGCCCAGATAGAGGCCCAGCTGATCCGGCAGGCGTGGCAGGAAGTGGCTGGCGCCGACATCGGGGAAGTACCCGATGGCTGTTTCCGGCATGGCCATGCGGGTGCGCTCGCTGACGATCCGCAGGCGCGCCGCCTGCACCAGGCCCATGCCGCCGCCCAGGACCAGGCCGTGGGCCAGCGCCAGCACCGGCTTGGGATAGCGGTGCAGCGCTAGGTCCAGGGCGTATTCCTCGGTGAAGAAGGTCAGGTGCAGGTCGTCGCCACGCTGGTAGCTGTCGTAGAGCGCACGGACATCGCCGCCGGCGCAAAAGGCCTTGGGGCCGTTGCCGCGCAGCACGATCACCCGCACGCCGGGGTCCTGTTCCCAGTCGCGCAGGGCTCCGTGCAGCGCGCGCACCATCTCCAGGTCCAGGGCATTGAGCCCGGTCGGGCGATCGAGGGTCAGATAGCCGACCCCGCCACGTCTTTCCAGCAGTACCTTGGCGTCGCTCATGCACCGTCCTCGTCCAGGTAGTCCTGGATGATGGCTGAGAAATCCAGGCCGCCGCCACCCGCGCGGCTGAATCTCTGATAGAGCTGCTGCGCGACCGCCCCAAGGATCACCGGCTGGCGCACGGCACGCGCCGCCTCGGTGGCCAGGCCCAGGTCCTTGAGCATGAGCTCGGCGGCGAAGCCGCCCTGGTAGCCGCGCGAGGCCGGCGCCTGGGGCAGTACGTCCGGATAGGGGTTGTTGACCTCCGAACTCCAGCAGCGCCCGCTGCTGGTATTGATCACCCCGGCCAGGGTCTTGGCGTCCATGCCCAGGCGGGTACCCAGGGCCATGGCCTCGGCCACCCCGATCATGGAGATGCCCAGCAACAGGTTGTTGGCGACCTTGGCCACCTGGCCGTTGCCACTGGCGCCGCAGTGCACCAGGTTGCGACCCATGGCGGCCAGCAGCGGCTGGGCACGCTGGAAGCCCGCCTCGCTGCCGCCGATCATGAAGGTCAGGGTGCCGGCCGCGGCGCCGCCGGTGCCGCCGGAGACCGGGGCGTCCAGCACTTCCAGGCCACGTTCGGCGGCGGCGCTGGCCACCGCCCGGGCGCTGAGCGGATCGATGGTGGAGGAATCGATCAGCAGGGTGCCCGGGCGGGCCCGGGCGATCAGCCCGTCTTCACCGAGATAGACCGTCTTTACATGGGCGGCCGCGGGCAGCATGGTGATGATCACTTCCGCGCCACTTTCCGCCACGGCGGTGGGCGAGGCGGCAACCTCGGCCCCTTCGGCGCGCAGCGCTTCCAGCGCGGCGGTGGAGAGGTCGAAGACGGTCAGCTGATGGCCGGCCTTGAGCAGGTTGCGGGCCATGGGCGCGCCCATGTTGCCCAGTCCCAGAAATCCCAGATGCATGCTGGCGTCTCCCTTACTTGAGGGTGATGGTGGTGTTGACGACCCCGGCGCTGCCGACGTCCTGCTCGTCGGGCCAGCGCGTGGTGATGGTCTTGGTCTGGGTATAGAAGAGCACCGCCTGCTTGCCGTAGGGCCCCAGGTCACCCAGCTTGGAGGCGCGCGAACCGCTGAAGGAGAACAGCGGCACCGGTACCGGAATGGGCACGTTGATGCCGACCTGGCCGACGTCGATGTCTTCCTGGAAGCGCCGTGCCGCGGCGCCGGAGCGAGTGAAGAGGGCAACGCCGTTGCCGTTGGGGTTGGCGTTGATCAGGGCGATGGCCTCGTCGAGGGTGGCGGCGTGCATCACGCAGAGCACCGGTCCGAACAGTTCTTCGCGGTACAGGGTCATGTCGGTGGTCACCCCGGAAAACAGCGTCGGGCCGACGAAGTTGCCCTTCTCGTAGCGCTCGACCTGGATGTTGCGGCCGTCCAGCTCCAGGGTCGCGCCTTCGCTCAGCCCGCGCTCGATCAGGCCGCTGACCCGGTCCAGGGCCTGGCAGGAGATCAGCGGGCCGACGTCGGTGCCGTGCTCGTGACCCGCACCCACCTTGAGGCTGCGCGCCTTGGCCACCAGGTCCGGTACCCAGCTGTTGGCTTCGCCCACCAGCACCACCACCGAGACCGCCATGCAGCGCTGACCGGCCGCACCGAAGGCGGCGCCCACCAGGTTGGCCAGGGTCTGTTCGCGGGGCGCGTCGGGCATCACCACCGCATGGTTCTTGGCGCCCATCATGCACTGCACGCGCTTGCCAGCCTCGCTGGCGCGGCGATAGACATGGGTACCTACGCGGGTCGAGCCGACAAAGGACAGCGCCTTGATATCCGGGTGATCGCAGAGGGCGTCCACCACCGCCGGTCCGCCATGGACCACGTTGAGCACCCCGGGCGGTACCCCGGCTTCCAGCGCCAGCTCGGCCAGGCGCATGGTCACCAGCGGATCCTGCTCCGAGGGCTTGAGGACGAAGGTATTGCCGCAGGCGATGGCCATGGGAAACATCCACAGCGGAATCATCGCCGGGAAGTTGAAGGGGGTGATGCCGGCGCAGACGCCCAGGGGTTGCAGCAGCGTATAGGTGTCCACCCCGCTGGCGACGTTGTTGGCCAGTTCGCCCAGTTGCAGATTGCCGATGGCCGCGGCGTGCTCCACTACCTCCAGGCCGCGGAAGACATCGCCCTCGGCGTCGGCCAGGGTCTTGCCCTGCTCGGCGGTGAGCAGGGCGGCCAGTTCGCTCATGTGTTCGCGGATCAGCTGCTGGTAGCGCAGGAAGATGCGTGCCCGGGCGCCGATGGGCGTCTTGCGCCAGGTGGCGAAGGCCGCCTTGGCACTGGCCACGGCGCGCTGTACCTCCTCAGTGGTGGCGAAGGGCACCCGCGCCAGCACCTCCTGGGTGGCCGGGTTGATCACTTCGCGGCCTTCGCGGCTGGTGGAGGTGACGAATTGGCCGTCGATCAGCAGCGGCACGTCTTTGATGGCGGTCTGGGTCATGACAGGGATTCCTGGGCGGTGGCAACGGAGGCCGGGGCAGGGTGGTTGGCGAAGTCTTCTTCGGCATAGTCGTGGAGGTAGGCTGTGCCAGCCGCGCGGCGCTGTGCCTCGCCCAGGCGCAGCTCGATGCGGCGGATCTTGCCGGACAGCGTCTTGGGCAGTTCGCCGACGAATTGCAGGCGGCGTACTCGCTTGTAGGGGGACAGGCAGCCACGGGCGAAGCCGAGCAGCTCCTGCGCGAGTTCAGGCGAAGGCGCGTGGCCGGCGGCCAGGATGACGAAGGCCTTGGGTACATTGAGGCGCAAGGGGTCGGGGCTCGGCACCACGGCCACTTCCATCACGGCCGGGTGCTCGATCAGGGCGCTTTCCAGTTCGAAGGGGCTGATGCGGTAGTCCGCCGACTTGAAGACGTCATCGGCGCGCCCGACGAAGGTGATGTAGCCCTCGGCATCACGCACCGCGGTATCGCCGGTGCGGTAGTGGCCGTCCCGCATCACCTCGGCGGTTTTCTCCGGACTGTCCTCGTAGCCCAGCATCAACCCGGCGGGGCGCGGCTGCAGCGACAGGGCCACCTCGCCGTCGTTGCCCGGCTGGCCATCGGCATCCAGCAACTCGACGTGGCACCCTGGCAGCGGACGACCCATGGAGCCCGGCTTGAGCGGCTGGCCCGGGGTATTGCCTACCAGGGCGGTGGTCTCCGACTGGCCGAAACCATCTCTCAGGGTCAGCCCCCAGGCCGCCTGCAGGCTGTCGATGATCTCCGGATTGAGCGGCTCGCCGGCACCGACCAGCTCCCGCAGCTGCAGCCGCTCGCGATAGGCGGCGAGGTCCTCCTGGATCAGCATGCGCCACACCGTGGGCGGCGCGCAGAGACTGGTGACCGGATAGCGCGCCAGCACCTCCAGCAGCGCCTGGGGCTTGAACCGCGGCACATCATGGATGAACACGCAGGCACCAGCGTTCCAGGGGGCGAAGACGCAACTCCAGGCATGCTTGGCCCAGCCGGGGGAGGAGATGTTGAGGTGTACGTCGCCTGGCTGCAGGCCGATCCAGTAGAGGGTCGACAGGTGCCCGACTGGATAGCTACTGTGGCTGTGCAGGACCAGCTTGGGTCGCGAGGTGGTCCCCGAGGTGAAATAGAGCAGCAGCGGATCCGTGGCGAGGGTAGGGCCGTCCGGCAGGAAGTCGCTGGCGCAGGCGCCCGGTGCATAGGGCTGCCAACCGGCCACCGGCGACCCGACGCAGATCCGGGTAAGGCCCGGATCCAGACTGGCGCAACGCTCCGTATGGGCGCTGCCCACCACCAGATGGGCGATGCGCCCGCGCTGCACCCGATCCTGCAGATCGGCATCACTGAGCAAGGTGGTGGCGGGCACCACCACGGCGCCCAGCTTGAAAGCACCGAGCAGCGTCTCCCACAGCGCCACCTCGTTGCCCAGCATCACCAGGATGCGTTCGCCACGCCGCACGCCCTGGGCCCGCAGGAAGTTGGCGGTGCGATTCGAGGCCTGGCGCAGCTCGGCGAAGCTGTAGCGCTCTTCGCGACCTTCGGCGTCGAGTCGCCACAGTGCCGGACCGGCATGCTCCTCGGCCAAGCGATCGAAATGATCCAGCGCCCAGTTGAAGTGTTCCAGTTCCGGCCAGCGAAAATCGCGGACGGCAGTGGCGTAGTCGGTGCGATGGCGCAGCAGGAAGTCGCGCGCTGCGCGGAAGGCGTCGCTGGCCATCATGGGCGATACCCCGCGGACTGCAGGATCGGGAGGGAAGGGCAGCGTCCGGCCTGGCGCCGGGATGGGGCCTGAGGGTGGGTCATGGTTGCCTGCTCTTTATTGTTGTTGGGTAGCAGCGGGTCGCGCCGTCACCACTCGTGACGCGCCCTGGTAAGCAGTATAGTTCCGGCAAAAGTCTCTTGGCTTCCGACAAAAACGCCCGACCGACATGCAAAAATCCAATAACCCGGCAGCGCGTCTCGACTGGGACGATCTCAGATTCTTCCTCGAAGTCGCCCGCACCCAGAAGGCCAGCGCCGCGGCGCGGCGGTTGGGGGTCGATTACACCACCGTCTCGAGGCGTATCTCGGCCCTGGAAAAGGCGCTCGGTGCCCTGCTGTTCGAGAAGTCGCGCAGCACTGGCTTCAGCCTCACCATGGAAGGGCAGCGGCTGCTGGTGCACGCCGAAACCCTGGAAAGCACCCTGCAGACCGCCTGCGAGCAGATCTCCGATACCCGTCTGGCGCCTTCCGGCCAGGTGCGCATCGGTGCTACCGAAGGCTTCGGCAGCTACTTCGTCGCGCCTCAGCTGAGCTTCTTCCAGGATCGCTATCCGGGGATCACCCTCGAGGTGCTACCGGTCCCGCACTTCGTCAACCTGTCGCGCCGCGAAGCCGACATCGCCATCACCCTGGAACGCCCCGAACGCGGGCCCTATGTCTGCCGCAAGCTGTGCGACTATCGCCTGCGACTCTATGCCACCGCCGACTACCTGGCCCGCCACCCGCCCATCGCGCAGCTCACGGATCTGCACCGTCATAGGTTCATCACCTACGTCGACGATCTCGCCTTCAGCCCCGAGCTGCTCTATCTGGAGCGCATCCTGCCGGAGGCCAGCAGCGGCTTGCGCAGTACCAGCGTGATTGCCCAGTATCAGGCCGCCCTGTGCGGACACGCCCTGGCCATCCTGCCGTGCTTTGTCGCCGAGCCGGATCCGCGCCTGGCGGCGCTCCTGCCGGAACAGATCCAGATCACCCGGCAATTCTGGCTCTACTACCGCGAAGACTTGCGCCGCCTGCGCCGCATCACCCTGGTGACCGACTACCTGCGCGCCTGCACCGACGCCAATCGCGACTTCCTGCTCGGCGAAACCCGCGCGCCGGTGCTGGGCTGGCCGGCGACCTGAGGCCCGGCGCCGATCGCTGCGGCACCCCGGGACCCGGCCGGGGTCTCAGAGCTGTCGGTCGTCCTTCGACGGCCTCCAGTGAACAGATGGGAACGGCAATGGAACGATATCAGGCATTGAGTCAGGCGCTGAGCAAGTCAGCCGAGCGGGAAGAAGCCTACTGGCAGGAGCTGGAGCGCCGCCTGCATGAATTGCCGGAGTGCTTCACCCGCTACCTGGGGCTCACTCCCGCGGATCAGGTCGATGCCGGGTTGGGCCTGGAAAAGCGCGTCGATGGCAACATCGTCCGCGAACTGGAAGTCTATGCGCGCTACGACCTCACGGTGATCGTCGATGACCTGGCCGGCACGCCCCAGACCTTCGCCATCGGGCTGTCCTTCTTCTATACCAACGACCACTTCGTGCTGAAGGAGCGCGACGGCGAATTCTCCGTTGCCCTCGAACCCCAGGACGATCCCGACCGATTCTGGGACGAAGGCTGCCGCGAGATCTACGATTCGCTGGCACGGCGGATCCGCAGCAAGACCCTGCCCGCCATCGAGTAGGAAAGGGCGGCCGCGCGGGCCGCCGCTTTTCAGACGGGAGTGACCAGGGTCCCGTCGGTGAAATAGCGCTCCACATTGGCCAGCACCAGGTCAGCCATGGCCTGGCGCGTCTCGTGGGTGCCGCTGCCGAGATGCGGGGTGAGGACCACGTTGTCCAGCGTCAGCAACGCCGTGGGCACCTCGGGTTCCTCGGCGAAGACATCCAGCCCGGCGCCGCCCAGGGCGCCGCTCTGCAGGGCCGCCACCAGGGCCGGCTCATCGACCACACTGCCGCGAGCGATGTTGATGAGATAGCCACGCGGTCCCAGGGCCGCGAGGATCCGCGCGTCGATCAGCCCATCGGTGGCGGGACCACCGGGCAGCGACAGCACCAGGAAGTCCGCTGCCTCCGCCAGGGCTTCGAGATCGGCATGATAGCGATAGGGTACGTCCGGTTGCCGATGGCGACCGTGGTAGGCCACTTCCATGCCAAAAGCCTCCACCCGTCGGGCGATGCCTTTGCCGATGTTGCCCAGACCGACAATGCCGCAGGTCTTGCCCGCCAGGCGCGAGGTCAGGGGAAACTTGCCCAGGCGCCAGTCGCCGCGGCGCACGAAACGATCCGCCGCACTGATGCCCCGCGCTACATCGATCAGCAGGGCGAAGGCGGTGTCGGCGACGCAGTCGTCCAGTACACCCGGAGTGTTGCTCACGAGCACGCCTCTGTCGCGCGCCGCGGCGATGTCGATGCTGTCGTAGCCCACGCCGAAACTGAACACCGCCGCTAGGGCGGGCAGGGCGCTCATCAGTTCGCGGGTCGCGCCGTGCACGCCTGAGGTCACCACGGCCACCACGTCCTGGCCGCGTGCCGCGAGCAGTTCGGACTGATCGGGTGCTTCCCAGAGTCGTAGCACCTCATAACGGGTCTTCAGCGCGTCCTGCAGCGCAGGCAGCAGCGGACCCACCTGCAGCAACAGCGGACGTTGGTTCTGTTCAGCCATTTCTAGACTCCTTGGAAGAGAAGGGGCGGCGAACCGCCCCTTGAAGCGGTGGGCTCAGCCCAGCAATTGCAGGCCCAGCTGGATCGCGACCCAGATCGCCAACAGGGTGGCGAAACCCAGGGCCAGGTTCTCGAACCAGTTGTTGCGGTACTCGTCGCCCAGCAGCGACTTCTGGTTGGACATGATCAGCAGGCCCAGGGAGATCACCGGCAGGCCGACGATGTTCAAGGCATTCACGCCGATGGTCAGGGTCACGAAGTCGGGCATGCCCGGCAGCGACCACACCAGCGGCGTCACCAGGATGAAGAGCAGGAACCACTTGTGCGCCGGGTCCTTGTGAAAGGTCTTGCCATAGCGCTCGCGCCGTTCCGGACGGATGTGTTGCAGGGCATCGGTGATCAGCATGGGGAAGGCGGTGGTCTTGCCCACCACGCTGGCGAACAGGGTGGCGAAAACGCCGGTGAAGAAAATCAACCAGCCGCCCGAGCCGAAGAACAGTTCCAGCGCCGAGCCCAGGTCGTTCAGGGTGTTCACCTGCAGGCCGTTGGGTCTGAGGATTTCCACGCCGACGACCCAGATGGCCAGGTTGATGATGATGCCAACCACCACGGCGAACAGCAGATCGTTGCGCTGGATGCGCTTGTGCTCCGGGCCGGTCCAGCCCTTTTCCTTCATCACATAGGGATGCACGAAGTTGGCGATGGAACCGGCCACGGCGCCAATGACCGACACGGCCACCAGCAGAGCCCCATGCACGCCTTCGTCCGGCGGAATGCTGAAGCCGATGGTGCCGCGCAGGATACCGCCCAGGTCCGGGCCCGACATCACCGCCAGAGTGATGAAGGCCAGGGTCATGACCGCCAGCAGCACCTTCATCACGCCTTCGATCAAGGCATAGAAGTTGCGCCCCACCAGCAGCCAGACGGCGATCACCACCGCCACCGAACAAAGCAGCGGATAGTCGACATGGAGAAGGGTGGCCAGGGCCTCGCCAGCGCCCTTGAGCATGTAGGCGTTGGTCAGGTGCCCCATGACGAGCGCGTACCCAAGCATGAACCAGGCGAACACCGGGTGCAGCTGGGCATAGCCTTCGAGGATCGACATGCCCTTGTTATTGCACAGCTGGAAGCGGGCGATGATGTTGACGATGAGAAAGCGCAGTAGCAGGGACACCGCCAGCACCCACATCATGGCGTAGCCATAGTTGGCGCCAGCCACCGAGGAGGTGATGAGGTCGCCAGCGCCCAGCCAGGACAGCACCGCGATGATGCCGGGGCCCAGCAGCTTCGCCAGGCGGCGCAGGCCGGAGCCTTGCTCCTTGGCCAGAGGTACGGATTTTTCGACGGAACCGGATCGCTCCATTAGGGCGGTTCTCCTAACGATTGTTGTTGTTGTGAAGGGGCCGGAAGTGGCCTTTTCGTTAGCTTGCCCTTTCAGGGTTTAGCACTACATACGACGTCGTACAACTAAAGGTGGGCAACAAAATGTTGCTTTCGTCAGGTCAGGCCAGACGCCCTTCGTTGATTGCCGTACGTACCGCTGGATCAAGCCAGGTGACTTCGCTTGAGACTGTCTCTAGAATGGTCGCCCTTGATTCTGGGGGGTCGGAAAGCCGGCCTGTTCTTGTGCCACGAGGAATATCCATGCAAGTTTCCGTTGAAAACACCTCTGCTCTCGAGCGTCGCATGACCATTGGCGTGCCGGCCGAGCGTATTGAAACCGAAGTGAACAAGCGTCTGCAGCAGACTGCACGGCGTGCCAAGGTTCCCGGTTTCCGCCCGGGCAAGGTACCCATGAGCGTCATCCGCCAGCGCTACGAAGCCTCGGCTCGTCAGGAAGCCTTGGGTGATCTCATTCAGGAAACCTTCTACGAAGCCGTCGTCGAGCAGAAGCTCAACCCGGCCGGCGCACCCGCCGTCGAACCCAAGGTGTTCGAAAAGGGCAAGGACCTGGAATACGTCGCCACCTTCGAAGTCTTCCCCGAGTTCGAAGTCAAGGGCCTGGACGGCATCGAGATCGAGCGCCAGGACGCAAGCGTCGAAGACGCCGACATCGACAAGATGCTCGACGTGCTGCGCAAGCAGGGTACCCGTTACGAAGCCGTTGACCGCGCTGCCGCCAACGACGACCAGGTCACCATCGACTTCGTCGGCACCCAGGATGGCGAAGCCTTCTCCGGTGGCTCCGCCGAGAACACCAAGCTGGTGCTGGGTTCGGGTCGCATGATCCCCGGTTTCGAAGACGGTCTGGTCGGTGCCAAGGCCGGTGACGAGCGTGTGCTCGACCTGACCTTCCCCGAGGACTACCAGAACCTGGATCTGGCCGGCAAGGCCGCCCAGTTCAAGGTCACCGTCAAGGAAGTGGCCGCACCCGAGCTGCCCGAGCTGAACGAAGCCTTCTTCAAGCAGTTCGGCGTGGAAGAGACCACTGTCGAAGGGTTCCGCGCCGAAGTGCGCAAGAACATGGACCGCGAGCTGCGCCAGGCGCTCAAGACCAAGGTCAAGAACCAGGTCATGGACGGTCTGCTGGCTGCCAACCAGATCGACGTACCGGCTGCCCTGATCAGCAACGAAGTGGATCGCCTGCGCGTTCAGGCCGTCCAGCAGTTCGGCGGCAACATCCAGCCCGAGCAACTGCCGGCCGAGCTGTTCAGCGAGCAGGCCAAGCGCCGCGTGCTGCTGGGCCTGATCATCGCCGAGATGGTCAAGCAGTTCGAGCTCAAGCCCGATGACGCCCGCGTTCGCGAGCTGATCGAAGAGATGGCTGCGGCCTATCAGGAGCCCGAGCAGGTAGTGAAGTGGTACTACCAGAACGAGCAGCAGCTGAACGAAGTGCGTTCGGTTGTACTGGAAGAACAAGTCGTGGATACTGTCCTCAAGCAGGCAAAAGTCACCGACAAGCAGGTCTCCTACGAGGACGCGGTCAAACCGGCCGAGGCTCCCCAAGCAGCCTGATCTGCCTCCAGTTGCTAGTTCACCTAAGCCAGCCTCGTGCTGGCTTATGTGTTTTTGACAGGTCATCCAGATAGGGAGCTAGTGCAGGACATGTCCCGCAATTCATACATGCAATCCATGCCCGATATTCAAGCCGCTGGCGGTCTGGTACCCATGGTGGTGGAGCAATCCGCCCGGGGCGAGCGCGCCTATGACATCTACTCCCGGCTGCTCAAGGAGCGGGTCATCTTCCTGGTTGGCCAGGTCGAGGACTACATGGCCAATCTCGTCGTCGCCCAGCTGCTGTTCCTGGAAGCGGAGAATCCTGACAAGGACATCCACCTCTATATCAACAGCCCGGGTGGCTCGGTGACCGCGGGCATGTCGATCTACGACACCATGCAGTTCATTAAGCCGGACGTCTCCACCATCTGCATCGGCCAGGCCTGCAGCATGGGCGCCCTGTTGCTGGCAGGCGGTGCCGCCGAGAAGCGTTTCTGCCTGCCGCACTCGCGGATGATGATTCACCAGCCGCTGGGCGGCTTCCAGGGTCAGGCATCGGACATCGAAATTCACGCCCGTGAAATTTTGACCATCCGTGAGCGTCTGAACAAGGTGCTGGCGCATCACACCGGTCAGCCGATGGACGTGATCGCCCGCGATACCGACCGTGACAACTTCATGAGTGGCCCCGAAGCCGTTGCCTACGGCTTGATCGACAAGGTCCTCGAGAAGCGCAACATCCCCGCCTGACCCCGCCTCGACCACCTGCCCAAGCGCCGGTCGTTTGGGCGGGTAGGCTTGAAAAACCGTGCAATAGGCTCCATCTTGTTGATGTAAGCACATTCCATTGGATCGATCGAATGACAGATACGCGCAATAGCGACGATAACGGCAAGCTGCTTTACTGCTCCTTCTGCGGCAAGAGTCAGCACGAAGTACGTAAATTGATCGCTGGACCCTCCGTCTTCATCTGCGACGAATGCGTCGACCTGTGCAATGACATCATCCGCGAGGAGGTCCAGGAAGCTCAGGCCGAAAGCAATGCGCACAAGCTGCCAGCGCCGAAGGAAATCAGCGCCATCCTCGACCAGTATGTCATTGGTCAGCAGCGTGCCAAGCGGGTCCTCGCCGTTGCTGTCTACAACCATTACAAGCGTCTGAATCAGCGCGAGAAGAAAGACGACGTCGAGCTGGGCAAGAGCAATATCCTGCTCATCGGTCCGACCGGTTCGGGCAAGACCCTGCTGGCGGAAACGCTGGCGCGCCTGCTCAACGTACCTTTCACCATCGCCGATGCCACCACTCTGACCGAAGCCGGTTATGTGGGTGAAGACGTCGAGAACATCATTCAAAAGCTCTTGCAGAAGTGCGACTACGATGTTGAAAAGGCCCAGATGGGCATCGTCTACATCGACGAGATCGACAAGATCTCGCGCAAGTCCGACAACCCCTCCATCACCCGCGACGTCTCGGGCGAGGGCGTGCAGCAGGCACTGCTGAAGCTGATCGAGGGTACCGTGGCGTCGGTTCCGCCTCAGGGCGGCCGCAAGCATCCCCAGCAGGAATTCCTACAGGTAGATACCCGCAACATCCTGTTCATCTGCGGCGGTGCCTTCGCGGGTCTGGAAAAGGTCATCCAGAATCGTTCCACTAAGGGTGGCGGCATCGGCTTCAACGCCGAGGTACGCAGCGTGGAACTGGGCAAGAAAATCGGCGAATCCCTACGTGACGCCGAGCCCGAGGATCTGGTCAAGTTCGGCCTGATTCCCGAGTTCGTCGGTCGTTTGCCGGTCATCGCGACCCTGGACGAGCTGGATGAGCCGGCACTCATGCAGATCCTGACCGAGCCGAAGAACGCCCTGACCAAGCAGTACGCCAAGCTGTTCGAGATGGAAGACGTGGATCTGGAATTCCGTCCCGATGCCCTCAAGGCGGTCGCCCGCAAGGCACTGGAGCGCAAGACCGGTGCTCGGGGTCTGAGATCTATCCTCGAAGGCATCCTGCTCGAGACCATGTACGAGATTCCTTCGCAGAAGGAGGTCAGCAAGGTGGTCATCGACGAGAGTGTTATCGAGGGGAGTTCCCAGCCGCTGCTCATCTACGAGAACAGCGAGCCCGCCAAGGCGGCGCCAGACGCGTGACAGAAGGGGCTTCGGCCCCTTTTTCATTTCAGCGACGGTTGTATTTTGCGGCGGTCAACCTCATGTTAGGGGAAACCGAGGCCTTAACCGCATCTGCGGCCGATTATTTGCCGAGACCCGTACCCCATGACTACGACGATAGAACTTCCCCTGCTGCCCCTACGTGACGTAGTGGTCTATCCCCACATGGTCATCCCATTGTTCGTCGGAAGGGAAAAGTCCGTCGAGGCCCTCGAGGCCGCCATGTCTGGCGACAAGCAGATCCTGCTGGTCGCACAGAAGAATCCCGGCGATGACGATCCCGCCGCGGATGACATGTATCACATGGGTACGGTCGCGACCGTTCTCCAGCTGCTCAAGCTGCCCGACGGCACCGTCAAGGTCCTGGTCGAAGGCGAGCAGCGCGGCCGTATCGAATCCTTCGTCGAGAACCAGGCCTATGCCCGTGCGCTGGTCACCCTGATCGAAGACAGCGAAGCCCCGGATCGTGAATCCGAGGTGTTCTCGCGCAGCCTGATGAGTCAGTTCGAGCAATACGTACAGCTCGGCAAGAAGGTCCCTGCCGAAGTCCTGTCCTCGCTCAACAGCATCGAGGATCCCAGCCGTCTGGTCGACACCATGGCCGCCCATATGGCGCTGAAGATCGAACAGAAGCAGGAAATTCTCGAGATCACCGAGCTGGGCGCACGCGTCGAGCACGTGTTGGCCCTGCTGGATGCGGAAATCGACCTCCTGCAGGTGGAAAAGCGCATCCGTGGTCGCGTCAAGAAGCAGATGGAGCGCAGCCAGCGCGAGTACTACCTCAACGAACAGATGAAGGCCATCCAGAAAGAACTGGGTGACATCGACGAAGGCCACAACGAGGTCGACGACCTCAAACGTCGCATCGAAGCCGCCGGTCTGCCCAAGGATGCCCTGGCCAAGGCTACGGCCGAGCTGAACAAGCTCAAGCAGATGTCGCCGATGTCGGCCGAAGCCACCGTGGTGCGCTCCTACATCGACTGGTTGGTGAACGTACCGTGGCAGGCGGAAAGCAAGGTCCGCCTGGACCTGGGCCGTGCCGAGGAAGTCCTGGACAAGGACCACTACGGTCTGGAAGAGGTCAAGGAACGCATTCTTGAATACCTCGCCGTGCAGAAGCGTGTGAAAAAGGTGCGCGGGCCGGTGCTGTGCCTGGTCGGTCCGCCCGGCGTGGGCAAGACCTCCCTGGCCGAGTCCATCGCCCGTTCCACCGGTCGCAAGTTCGTGCGCATGGCCCTGGGCGGCGTGCGTGACGAAGCCGAGATCCGTGGTCACCGCCGCACCTACATCGGTTCCATGCCGGGTCGTCTGATCCAGAAGATGACCAAGGTCGGGGTGCGCAATCCGCTGTTCCTGCTCGACGAAATCGACAAGATGGGCAACGACATGCGTGGCGATCCCGCCTCCGCCTTGCTCGAGGTCCTGGATCCGGAGCAGAACCACACCTTCAACGACCATTACCTGGAGGTGGACTACGATCTCTCCGACGTGATGTTCGTCTGCACCGCCAACTCCATGAACATTCCGGCGCCCTTGCTGGACCGTATGGAAGTCATTCGCCTGCCCGGCTACACCGAGGCGGAAAAGGTCAACATCGCCACCCGCTACCTGATTCCCAAGCAGGTCAAGGCCAATGGCCTGAAGAAGGGCGAGGTGGAATTCGACGAAGACGCCCTGCGCGACATCATCCGCTACTACACCCGCGAAGCGGGCGTACGGAGTCTGGAGCGTCAGGTGGCCAAGGTCTGCCGCAAGGTGGTCAAACAGCATGCCCTGAGCAAGGAGCGCACGGCCAGCGTCACCGTGGATACCCTGGAGCACTGGCTGGGCGTTCGCAAATTCCGCTATGGCCTGGCCGAGCAGCAGGATCAGGTTGGTCAGGTCACCGGCCTCGCCTGGACCCAGGTTGGCGGCGAACTGCTGACCATCGAGTCCGCGGTCGTCCCCGGCAAGGGCCAGATGATCAAGACCGGTTCCTTGGGCGATGTGATGGCCGAGTCCATCACCGCGGCCCTGACCGTGGTCCGCAGTCGTGGTCGCAGCCTGGGCATTCCCAAGGACTTCCACGAGAAGCACGACATCCATATCCACGTGCCCGAAGGCGCCACGCCCAAGGACGGCCCGAGCGCCGGTATCGGTATGTGCACGGCGCTGGTCTCGGCCGCCACCCGTATCCCGGTGCGTGCCGACGTCGCCATGACCGGCGAGATCACCCTGCGTGGTCAGGTGCTGGCCATCGGTGGGCTCAAGGAAAAGCTGCTTGCGGCCCACCGCGGCGGCATCCGTACCGTGATTATTCCAGAGGAAAACGTCCGGGATCTGCGGGACATTCCGGACAACATCAAGGCCGACTTGCAGATCAAGCCAGTCAAATGGATTGACGAGGTCTTGGAGGTTGCGCTGCAATACACGCCGGAGCCGCTTCCGGACGATGGTCCGGAGCTCGTCAGCAAGGACGAGAAGCGGGATCAGGAAGGCAAGGAGCGCGTCAGTACGCACTGACGGCGCCCTTGGGCTTGATGGGCGGGGCGCCAGCCAAGGTTGCTGGTGTTCCGCCGTCCTGCTGGATGCAAGGTCCTTGATCGACGAAAAGGCGCATCTCGAGATGCGCCTTTTCGCTATTTGCTATTCGACGATTTCGCCATGGCCGGTCTGGCCACAGCTCGTGGGGGGAACATGCTACAAAACATCAGGGACCGTTCGCAGGGATGGATTGCCAAAGTCATCATCGGATTCATTATCCTGCTGATGGCGCTGACCGGCTTCGAAGCGATCATCCGCGCCACGGGTCACCAGGGTGCCGTCGCCCTGGTCAATGGCGACGAGATCAAGCAGACAGAGCTGGCCCAGGCCGTGGAAATGCAGCGTCGCCAGCTGCAGCAACAACTGGGGCAGGGCTTCGATCCTTCCACCCTGGATGACCGGTTGCTGCGCGAGTCCGCACTCAAGGCACTCATCGACAAGCAACTGCTGCTGCAGAGCGCCAAGACCGATCGCTTCGCCTTCTCCGAGCAGGCACTGGATCAGTTGATCCTCAATACCCCCGAATTCCAGACCGAAGGGCGTTTCGATCCCCAGCGCTTCGATCAGGCCGTTCGCCAGATGAACTACAACCGCCTGCAATTTCGCGATCTGCTGCGTGACGAAATGCTGATCGGTCAGCTGCGTGCCGGTATCGTCGGCAGCAATTTCGTCACCGATGCCGATATCGAGGCCTTCGCCGCGCTCGAGCGGCAGACACGCGACTTCGCCATGCGTACCGTCAGGGCTTCGCCGGCTGGCATCACGCCGACCCAGGACGAGATCCAGGCCTACTACGACAGCCACAAGAACGTCTTCATGACGCCTGAGCAGGTAGTCATCGAGTACGTCGAGCTGAAAAAGGCCGCCTTCCTGGCCAAGGCCAAGGTCGACGAAAGCCGCCTGCAGGCCGCCTACAAGTCCGAAATCGCCAATCTGTCGGAGCAGCGCGACGCCGCTCACATCCTCATCGAGGTCAACGACAAGCAGAACGATGAGCAGGCCAAGGCCAAGATCCAGCAGATCCAAGAGCGCCTGAACAAGGGTGAAGATTTCGCCAAGCTGGCCAAGGAGTTCTCCCAGGATCCGGGTTCGGCGGCCAATGGCGGTGACCTCGGCTTCGCCGGTCGTGGCGTCTATGATCCGGCCTTCGAAGAGGCACTGTACGCCCTGGCACCGCAACAGGTCTCGGCACCGGTGCGTACCAGCTTTGGCTGGCACCTGATCAAGCTGCAGGGCGTCCAGGCGCCGGAAGTGCCCACCCTGGCCAGTGTCCGGCCGCGTCTGGAACAGCAGCTCAAGGCGGAAGACGCCGACCGCCTGTTCGTGGAAGCGGGCCGCAAGCTGGAAAGCTCCGCCTACGAATCCTCCGACCTGAGCCAGCCGGCCCAGGAGCTGGGTCTGCAGGTCAAGACCAGCGCACCCTTCGGTCGCGAAGGTGGCGAGGGGTTGACCGCCAACCGCCAGGTGATCGAGGCGGCCTTCAGCGAAGACGTCCTGCGTAACGGTGCCAACAGCACCGCCCTGCAGCTCGACCCGGAGACCCTGGTGGTGATCCGTGACAAGGAGCACCGTACGCCGCAGCTGCAACCCCTGGATGCGGTCAAGAAAGAGATCGTGACCCGCCTGACCCAGGAAAAGGCCGCAGCCGTGGCCAAGCAGGCCGGCGAAGAGCAGCTCAAGGCGTTGCGTGCCGGCGGCAAGGCCGCCGCGGGTGACTGGCGTACCGTCGAAGCCGCCACGCGCAACCAGGAGGGCGTCGATCCCCAGGTGCTGCAGGCTGCATTCCGCATGGCCAAGCCGGAAGCCGACAAGCCGTCCTATGCCGGCATCAGCCTGCAGAACGGGGACTTCGTCCTGATCCGTCTGCAGGGGGTAGGCGTACCCAAGGAAGCCCTGAGCGCCGAGGACAAGGCGTTGTATCGTCGCTACCTCGCCTCGCGCGCCGGCCAGGTCGATTTCGCGGCCTACCGTCGGGCCCTGGATGCCAAGGCCGAGATCAAGCATCTCTGATACGAAAAAAGCCCGGGAAACCGGGCTTTTTCTTGGGCGGTGGTAACGCGGTCCAGGCCTCTCCGGTGGCGCCCTCAAGGGAGGGCGGGGCTGCGGGCGTTACTGAACCAGTTCCTGCTCGTCGAACAGACCGTCGAAGAGCATCGTCGACAGATAGCGCTCACCGGAATCCGGCAGGATGACCACGATGGTCTTGCCCTGCATCTCCGGCGTCTCGGCCAGCCGGACCGCGGCCGCCATGGCGGCGCCGCAGGAAATGCCACAGAGAATGCCTTCCTCACGCATCAGGCGCTGGGCCATCAGCTTGGCCTGTTCATCGCTGACCTGCTCGACGCGATCGACCATGGCGAGGTCCAGGTTGCCGGGTACGAAGCCGGCGCCGATGCCCTGGATCTTGTGCGGGCTGGGTTTCACCTCGGCACCGGCGAGGGTCTGGCTGATGACCGGCGAGGTTTCCGGCTCCACCGCGACCGAAAGGATCGGCTTGCCCTTGGTGTTCTTGATGAAGCGCGAGATGCCGGTCAGGGTGCCGCCGGTACCGACGCCGGCCACCAGCACGTCGATGGCACCATCGGTGTCGTTCCAGATTTCCGGGCCGGTGGTCTTCTCGTGGATGGCCGGGTTGGCCGGGTTGTCGAATTGCTGTGGCATGAAGTAGCGATCGGGCTCGCTCTCGGCGATTTCCCGAGCCTTCTCGATGGCGCCCTTCATGCCCTTGGCCGGCTCGGTCAGCACCAGCTCCGCCCCCAGCGCCTTGAGCACCTTGCGCCGCTCCATGCTCATGGAGGCCGGCATGGTCAGCACCAGGCGATAACCACGGGCGGCGGCGACATAGGCCAGGCCGATACCGGTGTTGCCCGAGGTCGGCTCCACCAGACTCATGCCAGGCTTGAGCAGGCCCTTGGCTTCGGCGTCCCAGATCAGGTTGGCACCGATGCGGCATTTGACCGAATAGCCCGGATTGCGCCCCTCGATCTTGGCGAGCAGGGTGACGCCCTTGGGGCCGAGGCGGTTGATGTAGACCAGTGGCGTGTTGCCGATGGACTGGGCGTTGTCAGCGAAGATGCGGCTCATGGCGGATCCTGTACGGCGCGGAAAACTCGCAGCCTAGGCCTTGCGTCCGATGGCGTCCAGCCCAGGCACGGCGTGTTATCGTCAGGCGAAACAGCTGCCAGAGGATAGATGATGGCCTTTCAGGGTACCGAGCGTTATGTGGCCACGGCCGAGCTAAGTCTGGCGGTCAATGCCGCCATTCAGCTGGGACGTCCGCTGCTGGTGAAGGGCGAGCCGGGCACCGGCAAGACGCTGCTGGCCGAGCAGGTGGCCCAGAGCCAGGGCGCGCGGCTGATCACCTGGCATGTGAAGTCCACCACCAAGGCGCAGCAGGGCCTCTATGAATACGACGCCGTGAGCCGCCTGCGCGATTCCCAGCTCGGCGATCCCCGGGTGCAGGAGGTGGCGAACTACATCAAGCCGGGCAAGCTGTGGGACGCCTTTACCGCCGAGGATCCGGTGGTGCTGCTGATCGACGAGATCGACAAGGCCGACATCGAATTTCCCAACGATCTGCTGCTGGAACTCGATCGCATGGAATTCCACGTCTACGAGACCGGCGAGACCATCCGCGCCCAGCGGCGCCCGATCATCATCATCACCTCCAACAACGAAAAGGAGTTGCCGGACGCCTTCCTGCGCCGCTGCTTCTTTCACTTCATCCGCTTCCCGGAGCGGGAGACCCTTGAGCGTATCGTCCAGGTGCATTACCCCGACCTTCAGGCGCGCCTGATCAAGGAGGCCCTGGATCTCTTTCTCGACCTGCGCAGCGTGCCGGGGTTGAAGAAGAAGCCGTCCACCTCGGAACTGGTGGACTGGCTGGCCCTGTTGCTGGGCGATGAGGCGGCGCAGCGGGCCCTGCACGGCGAGGGTGGCCTGCCGCCGCTGGCGGGCGCCCTGGTGAAGAACGAGCAGGATCTGCAGTTGCTCGAACGCCAGGCCTTCATGCGCCGCCGGCGGAGCTGAGGGCGGGCATGTTCCTCGACTTCTTCACCCGACTCAGGGCCGCCGGCATTCCGGTGTCCCTGGGCGAACTGCTGGATCTGCACGCCGCCCTGGATGCGGGCCTGGTAGTGGCCGATCCAGACGCCTTCTATCTGCTGGCCCGGGCCGTGCTGGTCAAGGACGAGCGCTTCTTCGACCGCTTCGATCAGGTCTATGCCGGCGAGCTGGCCAGGTCCGAACGTCTGGCGGAGACCAAGGCGATTCCCGCGGACTGGTTGCGGCTGGAGTTCCAGCGCTTGCTGTCGGACGAGGACCGCCAGCGACTCCAGGCCCTGGGCGGCCTCGACGAACTGCTCGAAACCCTGCGGCAGCGCCTCGCCGAGCAGCGCGAGCGGCACGCCGGTGGCAACAAATGGGTCGGCACGGGTGGCACTAGTCCCTTCGGCAGCGGTGGCTACAATCCCTTCGGTGTGCGCGTCGGCGAGGCCGGTACCCGCCAGGGGCGGGCGGCCAAGGTCTGGGAGCAGCGTGACTACCGCAATCTGGACGATCGCGCGCCCCTGGATCGGCGCAATCTGCAATTGGCCCTGCGGCGGCTGCGGCGCTTCGCTCGCCAGGGTGCGGCGGCGGAGTTCGATCTGGATGAGACCGTTGCCGCCACGGCGCGGGAGGGCGGGTTGCTGGACGTGCGCTATCGCCCTGAACGACACAACGCCACCAAGGTGCTCCTGCTGCTCGATGTCGGCGGTTCCATGGATCTGCATGTGCGCCTGTGCAGCGAGTTGTTCAGCGCCTGTCGCCTGGAGTTTCGCCACCTGGAGTACTACTACTTCCACAATTGCGTCTATGAACGCGTCTGGCGTGACAATGCCCGGCGCCATGAGGAAGGGCTGAATACCGCCGAACTGCTGCGCCGCTATGGAGCGGATTACCGCCTGGTGATCGTCGGCGACGCCAGCATGGGGCCCTATGAGATCACCCATCCCGGCGGCAGCGTCGAGCACTGGAACGAAGAGCCCGGCGCGCTCTGGATCCAGCGGCTGTGCCAGCATTTCCCCCGGGCGGTCTGGCTCAATCCCTATCCGCAGGACGGCTGGGCCAGCAGCACCTCGATCCAGTTGCTGCGCGAACTCATGGCCCAGCGGATGTTTCCCTTGACCGGCGAGGGGCTGGGCGATGCCATCCGATCCTTGACCCGCCCATGAAAAAACCCAGCCGAAGCCGGGTTTTTTCATCGCTCGCGCTTAGCGCTGACCGTAGCGGCGCAGGGCCTCGATGCGGTCTTCCAGCGGCGGGTGGCTCATCAGCAGACCGGCCAGACCGTTCTTCAGCGAGCCGTTGATGCCGAAGGCGTTCAGGGTGTCGGGCATCTGCACCGGGATACCTTGCTCGGCACGCAGGCGCTGCAGGGCGCCGATCATGGCGTTGGGGCCAGCCAGGCGGGCACCGGCTTCGTCGGCGCGGAATTCGCGTTTGCGCGAGAACCACATGACGATGATGCTGGCCAGGATACCCAGGACCAGTTCGGCAATGATGGTGGTCACGAAATAGGCGATGCCGTGGCCTTCCTCATTCTTGAAGATGGCCTTGTCGACGAAGTTGCCGAAGATCCGCGCGAAGAACATCACGAAGGTGTTCACCACGCCCTGGATCAGCGCCAGGGTCACCATGTCGCCGTTGGCGACGTGACCGATCTCGTGGGCCAGCACCGCGCGCACCTCGTCGGGCGAGAAGCGCTCCAGCAAGCCCTGGCTCACCGCGACGAGGGCGTCGTTACGGTTCCAGCCGGTGGCGAAGGCGTTGGCTTCGTAGGCCGGGAAGATACCGACCTCGGGGGTCTTGATGCCGGCTTCGCGGGCCAATTCCTCGACGGTCTGCAGCAGCCACTGCTCATGGCGGGTACGCGGTTGGCTGATGACCTCGGTACGGGTGCTCATCTTCGCCATCCACTTGGAGATGAACAGCGAGATCAGCGAGCCGGCAAAGCCGAACACGGCACAGAACACCAGCAGACTGCCATAGTTCTGACCGGTGTAGCGATCCACGCCAAGCACCTTCAAGGTGATGCTGGCAACGATCAGCACCGCCAGGTTGGTAGCCAGAAACAACAGAATGCGCATCATGGTGGGGTATAGCTCCTCACAGGTTTATCTGCCGGCTATATAAGGTTCGGCCCCGATCCATTCAATGTTTCCACTATTGCAAACTGTGTCGTCTGGGGGCTGGCGAAACTGCTGGCGGCTGTCGCGCGAGTGCCTGCGCCGGTTGACGCCGCGAGGCGCGTCAACCGATGAAAGACCCGGAAATGCTTTGCCGCTACTGGGCGTAGCTACCAAGGAAGTTGCCGATGCGGCCGATGGCCTGTTCCAGATCATCGACGCGGGGCAGGGTGACGACCCGGAAGTGGTCGGGCCAGGGCCAGTTGAAGGCGGTGCCCTGGACCACCAGCAGCTTTTCCGAGAGCAGCAGGTCGAGAACGAATTTCTCGTCGTTGTGGATGGGGCAGACCTTGGGATCGATCCGCGGGAAGGCATAGAGCGCGCCCATCGGCTTCACGCAGCTGACGCCGGGAATGTCATTGAGCAGTTCCCAGGTGCGATTACGCTGCTCCAGCAGGCGTCCGTGCGGCAGCACCAGGTCATTGATGCTCTGGTAGCCGCCGAGAGCGGTCTGGATCGCGTGCTGGGCCGGCACGTTGGCGCACAGGCGC
Organism: Pseudomonas sp. MS15a(2019); assembly: GCF_013277805.1. Classification (NCBI taxonomy): domain Bacteria; kingdom Pseudomonadati; phylum Pseudomonadota; class Gammaproteobacteria; order Pseudomonadales; family Pseudomonadaceae; genus Pseudomonas; species Pseudomonas sp. MS15a(2019). The sequence goes on along the minus strand of NZ_VBTN01000004.1, from coordinate 149,892 downwards.
ATGTTGGCCAGGATGTCGAGGCCTTCGATATAGCTGTGGGCGCGGTGCTTGGGGCCCGAGACGATCAGCCAGCCCGAACGGAAACCGGCGACGCGATAGGACTTGGACAGGCCGTTGAAGGTCAGGCACAGGACGTCCGGCGCCAGGGAGGCGGTGGAGATGTGCTGGGCTTCGTCGTAGAGGATCTTGTCGTAGATCTCGTCGGAGAACAGCACCAGGTTGTGCCGCCGCGCCAGTTCGACGATGCCTTCCAGCACCTCCTTGGAATAGACCGCGCCGGTGGGATTGTTCGGGTTGATCAGCACCAGCGCCTTGGTATTGCTGGTGATCTTGGCTTCCATGTCGGCCAGGTCGGGGAACCAGCCGGCCTGCTCGTCGCACAGATAGTGCACCGGCTTGCCGCCGGCCAGGCTGACCGCGGCGGTCCACAGTGGATAGTCGGGAGCCGGGATCAGCACCTCGTCGTTGTTGTTGAGCAAGGCCTGCATGGCCATGACGATCAGCTCGGAGACGCCGTTGCCCAGGTAGATGTCCTCGATGCCGACACCCTCGATGCGCTTCTGCTGGCAGTACTGCATCACCGCCTTGCGCGCGCTGAACAGGCCCTTGGAGTCGCTGTAGCCCTGGGCGGTCGGCAGATTGCGGATGACGTCCTGCAGGATCTCCTCGGGCGCCTCGAAGCCGAAGGGCGCCGGATTGCCGATGTTGAGCTTCAGGATGCGATGTCCTTCCTCTTCGAGGCGCTTGGCATGCTTGAGGACCGGGCCGCGGATGTCGTAGCAGACATTGGCGAGCTTGTTCGACTTGGAGACCTGCATGGGGAAATGAATCCTGGAAAAGGGGCGAGTAAGACTCGGCGGGGACGGACGCCGACCGGCGCTTGGCAGCATCCGCGGGTGGATGCCAGACTGAGCGGGAATCATACGGCTGCATCGCCTGTTACAAAAGATGCGCCGGCATCCAGAGAGGTCATCATGGAAAAAGTACAGCGTAGCCCGGAAGACTGGCGTGAGCGCCTGACCGACGATCAGTTTCGCGTCTGTCGCCTGGCCGCCACCGAAAGACCCTATACCGGTGCCTACTGCAACACCAAGACGCTTGGCGTCTATCATTGCGCCTGCTGCGAGATGGCACTGTTCGACTCCAGCACCAAGTTCGACTCCGGCTGCGGCTGGCCCAGCTATTACGCGCCCATCAATGCCGAGGCGGTGCGGGAAAAGGAAGATTTCAGCCACGGCATGCAGCGCGTAGAGGTGCTCTGCGCCCGCTGCGATGCCCACCTGGGGCATGTCTTCCCCGACGGTCCACCGCCGACCGGTCTGCGCTATTGCATCAACTCGGTGGCGCTACAGTTGCAACCCAGGGCCTCCGCGTGATCAGGGACCTCTTCAGCGTGCCGTTCGAGACCGCCGATGGCCTGCGGGCCTGTCTGGCCGATTGGCCGGCGCGGGCCTACTTGGTGGTCAATACCGCCAGTCGTTGCGGCTTCACCCGTCAGTACGACGGCCTCGAAGCGCTGCAGCAGCGTTATCTGGCCGAGGGACTGCGGGTGATCGTCTTTCCCTGCAATCAGTTCGGTGGTCAGGAGCCAGGTAGCAATGCCGAGATCCAGACCTTTTGCCTGACCCGCTTCAATGTCAGCTTTCCGGTGATGGCCAAGCTCGACGTCAATGGCGACGGCGCCCATCCGCTGTTCGTGGCGCTCAAGCAGGCGGCGCCGGGCTTGTTGGGAGGCGCCATCCGCTGGAACTTCACCAAGTTCCTCGTCACGCCGGCCCAGGGGCGCGTCCAGCGCTTCGCGCCCATCACCCGTCCTTCCCAGCTGGAAAAGCATGTCCGCCAGGCGCTGGCGTCCTAGCGTGGTAGCCCTCTGGACTTTGTCTGGAGGGCAAAAGTCATACGATAATGCGCGGCTTGTAAGGCGGCTGGTCCGCTGTTCTTTTTTTCGTCGTCAAGGATCATCCCTGTGAATGCCTCCCTAGAAGACTTTCTGCTCCACGCACGGCAGGTGCTGGAGCGCCTCGAACCCCTGTTGCCCCATCGTCGCGAGCCGCTGGACTGGCAGCACTGCTATGCGGCGCGCTGGCGCCGGGAAGGCCATGGCGGCTATCTGCAGCCGCTCGACGTCAATCTGGAATTGCGCCTGGCCGACCTGCTGGGTATCGATCGGCAGCGTGACCAGCTCGCCCGTAACACCCGCCAGTTCGTGGCCGGGCTGCCGGCCAACCACAGTCTGCTGTGGGGCGCGCGTGGCACCGGCAAGTCGTCGCTGATCCGGGCGCTGCTGGCGGAATATGCCGGGCAGGGCCTGCGCCTGATCGAAATCGAGCGCGACGACCTGGCCGATCTGCCCCGCGCCGTGGAACAGCTCGCCGGCCAGCCCCAGCGTTTCGTGGTGTTCTGCGATGACCTGTCCTTCGATTCCGGCAGCGACGATTACCGGGTGCTCAAGAGCGTGCTGGATGGCTCCCTGGAGCAGGCGCCGGATAACGTGGTCCTCTACGCCACCTCCAACCGCCGTCATCTGGTGGCGGAGCGGCAGAGCGACAACGCCAACTGGGAGCACGTCGACGGTGAGCTGCACCCCAGCGAAGCGGCCGAGGACAAGATCGCCCTGTCGGATCGTTTCGGACTGTGGCTTTCCTTCTACCCCTTCACCCAGGATCACTATCTCGCCGTGGTGCGCCATTGGTGCACGACCCTGGCCGGCAAGTCCGGCCTGCAGCTGGAGTGGTCCGAAGAAGCGGATCGCGAGGCCATCCGCTGGGCGTCTGGTCGCGGCAACCGCAATGGCCGCTGTGCCTATCAATTCGCCCGCCAATGGGTCGGGCTCAAACTGTTGGAGAACGCATGACCGTAGAACTGACGGGCGTAGGGGCAGGACTCGAGGGCTACGCCATGCTGGCCGCCCAGGTGGAAGCCCTGCTGGCCGGTGAGCGCAACCTGGTGGCCAATGCCGCCCAGTTGTCGGCCTTCATCTATCAGGAAGTGCCGGACCTGAACTGGGCCGGCTTCTATTTCGTCGAGGGTGAAGACCAGCTGCTGCTCGGCCCCTTCCAGGGCAAGGTGGCCTGCATGCGCATTCCCTTCAGCAAGGGCGTGTGCGGCGCGGCCGCCCGGGAGCGCCGCACCCAGCGTGTCGAGGATGTCCACGCCTTTCCCGGGCATATCGCCTGTGACGCGGCCTCGCGCAGCGAACTGGTGGTGCCGCTGGTGCAGGACGGTCGGCTGATCGGCGTGCTGGATCTGGACAGCCCTCATCCGGCGCGCTTCAGCGCGGCGGATCAGGCGGGTATCGAAGCCATGGTAGAGGCCTTTCTGGCCGCGACCGATTGCTGATCGGCGGGGAGGGCAGGGAAGCCCTCACTCGTAGTCGTTCTTCTTACGCCAGCTGTCGTCCTTGAGCGTATCCACGCTGTCCGACAGCTCGTTGGCGCTGCTGCTGGCCTGCTCGACCAGTTCGCTCTGCTGGCGTTTCACCTGGGCAATCTGCTCTTCCAGATAGGCCAGCAACTCGGTATAGCGCTCGGGTTGCTGTTGCTTGCGGATCTGCATGATCGCCCGTTCGTACGATTGGCGTGCCTGGATATAGTGTTCGCTCTTGATCTGCTGTTCGGCCTGGTAGCGAAAGAACTCCACATAGGTGACCGTGAGCAGGTAGCGCATCTCGCCCACCCAGCGCTGGGCTTCCTGGCCGTCCAAAATGCCGATCTGATTGGCATGGGCGACGAGTGCGTGCAGCATCTCCATATAGCCACGAACTTCCTTGACCCGCGCCTCGGTATGCACTGGCCTGGCGGCATTGGTGAGTTCGATGTTATCGCCCTTGGCCAGGGCTTCTTCCAGTTCGGTCTTGCGTGCGGTAAGGCCAGCGGAAGGGGCTTGCAGGGCGGCAAGGCGGGCGATCAGGCCGAGTTCGATACGGTGGAACAGCTGCTTGAGCGCCGGGGTCATCAGCTGGCCGGGCAGACTGCTGCCCAGCTGGGCGCAGCGCTTGATGCGGTCGGTGAGGTCGGCGACCAGGCGCTGCTTTTCCAGGCGGCCCGCTTCGAGCTTCTGGTTGACGAAGGCGATCATGATCAACAAGAGGATGCCAAGTCCCACTACCGCTGCAATCATCGTTGAGGACATGACCTTCTCCATGGTGCTTGCCCGCCGTTTGTCGTACGAGCGAAGTCGTTGATTTGAAAAGTATTTAATCAGCTATTGACGCCCAGGGTAAGGCTCCCTAGAATGCGCGCACTCCCAACGGCGGCAAGCGTCAGCCGAGTGGTAGGCCAGAGTCCTCAGGGATTCTACCTGGTCCCCTTCGTCTAGTGGCCTAGGACACCGCCCTTTCACGGCGGTAACAGGGGTTCGAGTCCCCTAGGGGACGCCAAAAATTGCGGGAATAGCTCAGTTGGTAGAGCACGACCTTGCCAAGGTCGGGGTCGCGAGTTCGAGTCTCGTTTCCCGCTCCAAATACAGTCCGGTTGCCTTTGGGCGGGCGGATGCAGGGTGAAAGGCCTTGCGGAAAGAGGTTTCGTCCCCTTCGTCTAGTGGCCTAGGACACCGCCCTTTCACGGCGGTAACAGGGGTTCGAGTCCCCTAGGGGACGCCATATTGCGGGAATAGCTCAGTTGGTAGAGCACGACCTTGCCAAGGTCGGGGTCGCGAGTTCGAGTCTCGTTTCCCGCTCCAAACATAATCCAGCCGTTTCATTACAGTTGGATGCGAGGTGAAAGACCTTGCGGAAAAAGGTTTCGTCCCCTTCGTCTAGTGGCCTAGGACACCGCCCTTTCACGGCGGTAACAGGGGTTCGAGTCCCCTAGGGGACGCCACATTGCGGGAATAGCTCAGTTGGTAGAGCACGACCTTGCCAAGGTCGGGGTCGCGAGTTCGAGTCTCGTTTCCCGCTCCAAATAAACAAAGACACCGCCTAAGGGCGGTGTTTTTGTGTGCGCGGCTTTTATGTCGGTCAGAGGCCCGGCACCAAGCCGGGCGCGAGCGTCCTATTGAGGCGTATAGATCTGGTCGAAGACGCCGCCATCGGCGAAGTGGGTCTTCTGGATGCCACTCCAGGGACCGAATTCCTTTTGCGCATCGATCAGTTCGAGCTTGGGAAAGCGGTCGGCGTACTGCGCCAGGACCTGGGCGTTGCGCGGGCGCAGGAAGTTGTCCGCGGCGATCTTCTGGCCTTCTTCGGACCAGAGATACCTGAGGTAGTCCTCGGCCTCGGCGCGAGTACCTTTCTTGTCGACGACACTGTCGACCACGCTCACCGGCGGCTCGGCCTGCACCGAGATGCTCGGGTAGACCACCTCGAAGCCGCCCCGGCCGAATTCCCGGGCGATCATCTCGGCTTCGTTCTCGAAGGTCACCAGGACATCGCCCTGCTGATTCTTCATGAAGGTGGTGGTGGCGGCGCGACCGCCGGTATCCAGGATGGGCACGTGCTTGAACAGCTCGGCGACGAAGCCGCGGGCCTTCTGCTCGTCACCACCCGGTTGGCGCAGGGCGTAGGTCCAGGCGGAGAGGTAGGTGTAGCGACCGTTCCCGGAGGTCTTGGGATTGGGCACTATCACCTGGACGCCGTCCTTGAGCAGATCGGACCAGTCATGGATGCCCTTGGGATTGCCCTGGCGCACGATGAGCACTGTGGCCGAGGTGAAGGGCGCGCTGCGATCGGGCAGGCGGGTTTCCCAGTCCTTGGGCACCAGGCCGCGATCGGCCAGGGCCTGGATGTCGGTGGCCTGGTTCATGGTGATGACATCGGCCTGCAGGCCGTCGATGACCGCGCGCGCCTGCTTGCTGGAGCCGCCATGGGACATCTGGATCACCGGGGTGTCGCCGTGCTCGGCTTTCCAGTGTGCCTGGAAGGCCGGGTTGTAGTCCTTGTAGAAGTCACGCATGACGTCGTAGGAGACGTTGAGCAGCGGCGGGGCGGCGAGGGCCTGGGCGCTGGCCGCCAGGGCGGCGGCGAGCAGGGTGAAGCGAAGGATCTTCATGGGGGCATCCTGCGAGTGGGGGGTGCAGGACTATAGCCTGTCGTCCCGGCGGCGTGCAGAACGGCTGGAAATAAGCTCATGCTCAGCGACGGCAGTCGTGGCCGCCAATGGTAGACTTTCGCCCTTTCGCCTGCGGTTGGGCACGGCGCGGTGAACAAGGGCTCCTGATATGCGGTTGAGGTCGATCAAGCTGGCGGGATTCAAATCCTTCGTCGATCCGACGACGGTGAATTTCCCGAGCAACATGGCAGCGGTGGTCGGTCCCAATGGTTGCGGCAAGTCGAATATCATCGACGCCGTACGCTGGGTGATGGGCGAGAGCTCGGCCAAGAATCTGCGTGGCGAGTCGATGACGGACGTCATCTTCAATGGCTCCAACAGTCGCAAGCCGGTATCCCAGGCCTCCATCGAGCTGATCTTCGACAACTCCGACCACACCCTGGTGGGCGAATACGCGAGCTACGCGGAGATCTCCATCCGCCGCCGGGTGACCCGCGAAGGCCAGAACACCTATTTCCTCAACGGCACCAAGTGCCGCCGGCGCGACATCACCGATATCTTCCTCGGCACCGGCCTGGGGCCGCGCAGCTATTCGATCATCGAGCAGGGGATGATCTCCAAGTTGATCGAGGCGCGCCCGGAGGATCTGCGGCACTACATCGAGGAGGCCGCGGGCATCTCCAAGTACAAGGAGCGGCGGCGCGAGACCGAGAATCGCATTCGCCGCACCCAGGAGAATCTCGCCCGCCTCACCGACCTGCGCGAGGAGCTGGAGCGGCAGCTGGAGCGGCTGCATCGCCAGGCGCAGTCGGCCGAGCGCTTCCAGGCCTTCAAGCAGGAGGAGCGGCAACTCAAAGCGCAGTTGCAGGCGGTGCGCTGGCGCGAGCTGGATGGCCGCGTCGAGCAGCGCGAAAAGGTGATCCGCGACCAGGAGACGGCCCTCGAAGCCCTGACCGCCGAACAGCGCCAGGCGGACGCCGGCATCGAAAGACTGCGCGATGGCCATCATGAATTGAGCGAAGCCTTCAACCTGGTGCAGGGGCGCTTCTATTCCCTGGGGGGTGACATCGCCCGCCTGGAGCAGACCATCCAGCATGGCCAGCAGCGCCAGCGTCAGTTGCAGGACGATCTGCGCGAAGCCGAACAGGCCCGCAGCGAAGCCGAGTCCCACCTGGAGCACGACCGGGTGCTGCTCGCCACCTTTGAGGAAGAGCTGGCGATGCTCGAGCCCGAGGAAGAGGCGGCACGTGAGTTGGGCGAGGAGGGCGGTGCCGCGCTGGAAGAGGCGGAGTTGGCCCTGGCGGACTGGCAGCAACGCTGGGAAGCGCTCAGTGCCGCGAGTGTCGAGCCGCAACGGGAGGCCGATGTGCAGCAGGCGCGCATCCGCTCGCTGGAGCAGAGCCTGGAGCGCGGCATGGACCGGCAGCGCCGGCTGCGTGATGAACGCACTCTGCTGGGCGAGGACGGGCCTTCCGAGCGTCTGGTCATGCTGGAAGAGCAGATCGCCGAGGACGAGTTGCTGCTGGAGGGCCTGGCCGAGCAGGAGTTGCAGGTCGCGGATGGGCTGCAACGGTTGCGCGAAGAATTGCTGGCGCTGGCGGGGGAACAGAGTCAGCGCCAGGGCGAATTGCAGCGGCTCGAAGGCCGCATCGCCTCGCTGGAGGCCCTGCAGCAGGCGGCCCTGGCCCCCGATACCGGCGCGGCCCAGTGGCTCGAGGCCGAGGGTCTCACTCAGGCGCCACAGCTGGCGGACGATGTCCAGGTCACCCCCGGTTGGGAGCTGGCAGTGGAGACCGTCCTCGGCAGCGATCTGCAGGCGGTCTGCCTGGATGACCTGGCGCCTCTGCGTCTCGCTACCTTCGCCAGCGGTGCCTTGAATCTGGCGCTGCCCGGCTCGCTGCCGGTCGCCGCCGGCAGCCTGCTGGAGCAGGTGCAGGCACCGCGCGACCTGTCGCCCTGGCTGGGTCAGGTGCTGATCGCGAACAGTTACGACGAAGCCCTGGCGCGGCGGCCGGCCCTGGCCCCAGGGCAGAGTCTGATCACGCCGGAAGGCTACTGGGTCTCCCGGCATTTCCTGCGTGTGCGGCGGGCCCAGGCCGCCGAGGGCAGTGTCCTGGCGCGCGGCCGCGAACTGGAGGAGCTGCAGGCGCGACGCCTGGAGTTGAGCGAGGCGCTCGCCCTCCAGGAAGAACGGCTGGAGGATCGTCGCGCGGCCCAGCAGCGGCTGGAAGGCGAGCGTGAAGAGGCGCGGCGGCGCCAGCAGCAGGAGCAGCAGCGGCTGGCCGAATCCCGTGCCCAGCTCTCTGCCCAGCAGGCACGGGCCGAGCAGCTGAGCATCCGTCGGCAGCAACTGGAGGCAGATCTCCAGGACGTCGAGCAACAATTGGCGCGTGAGCAGGAGGAGTTGGGCGAATGCCGGTTGCGCCTGCAGGACGCCCTCGACGCCATGGCCGTGGATACCGAGCAGCGCGCGCTATTGCAGGAACAGCGCGATCGTCATCGGCAGGCAGTGGAGGCGGCGCGCCAGCGCCAGCGCCAGGCTCAGGAACAACTGCATCAGCTCACGGTGCGCCTGACCACCCTAAGAGCCCAGCGCCAGTCGACGCTCCAGGCGCTGGAGCGGCTGGAATTGCAGACCACACGCCTCGGCGAGCGCTGCGAGCAGCTCCATCTCAACCTGGAGGAGGGCGGCGAGCCCCTCGACGAATTGCGGCTGCGCCTGGAGGAGTTGCTGGAGCGGCGCCTGCAAGTGGACGAGGAAATGCGCACGGCGCGGCTGGCGCTGGAAGATGCCGATCGGGAGTTGCGCGATTTCGAGCGGCGGCGGCTGCAGGCGGAACAGCAGGCGACGCTGCTGCGCGGCCAGTTGGAGCAGCATCGCCTGGAATGGCAGGGGTTGGCGACGCGGCGCAGTGGCTTCGCCGAGCAGCTGACGGCCGATGGCTACGACCTACCGACGGTGATCGCGACCCTGCCCGCCGAGGCCAGCGAGGCCGCCTGGGAAGAGCAGCTGGAAGCGGTCGCGGCGCGGATCGCGCGCCTCGGACCGATCAACCTGGCGGCCATCGACGAATATCAGCAGCAGGCCGAGCGCAAGACCTATCTGGATGCCCAGAACGCCGATCTGGTGGAGGCGCTGGAGACGCTGGAAAGCGTCATCCGCAAGATCGATCGGGAAACCCGCAATCGCTTCAAGGACACCTTCGACCAGATCAATCACGGCCTGCAGGCCTTGTTCCCAAAAGTTTTCGGTGGCGGCAGTGCCTACCTGGAACTTACCGGGGAAGATTTACTCGATACCGGGGTTGCGATCATGGCGCGTCCGCCGGGCAAGAAGAACAGCACCATCCATTTGTTGTCGGGCGGTGAAAAGGCGCTGACGGCTCTGGCTCTGGTATTTGCCATCTTCCAGTTGAATCCGGCGCCGTTCTGCATGCTCGATGAAGTGGACGCACCCCTGGATGACGCCAACGTCGGCCGTTATGCCCGCTTGGTCAAGAGCATGTCGGAGAAGGTGCAGTTCATTTACATCACGCACAACAAGATCGCCATGGAGATGGCCGATCAGTTGCTGGGTGTGACCATGCATGAACCGGGCTGTTCGCGGCTGGTGGCGGTGGATGTGGAAGAGGCCGTGGCCATGGTCGATGCCTAATGCCCCACAGCCTCGCGGCTTGGCGGTGTAAAGTTGGCAACAGTCGTGCTAGCTTATGGCCGCGCTAGCGGTAAGTGGAAAAAGCTAAGAAGAACACTGACTTGGCGTAGGTTTCGGAGGTTTTGGAAAGACCTCGCAAGCGTCGACTTTCCAAAGTTTCCCGACGGGTGTCGGTCCATTATTTTCACAGGGGTATGTCTTTTTCATGGATATGGGTCTGCGCGAGTGGCTGATCATCATCGGCGTCATCGTCATCGCCGGTATTCTGTTCGATGGTTGGCGTCGCATGAGCGGCAAGGGCAAGCTCAAGTTCAAACTTGACCAGTCGCTGAACAACCATCCGGAAAACGAGGACGAGGATCCGGAAATCGTCGGTCCGACGCGGGTGGTAGAACCCAAGGAGCCTTCCCTGGACGATCCGGGCGAGCCGACGCCACCGCGCTCCACGCAGCGCAAGCGTCGTGAAGAACGCCGTGAAGAACCCAGTGCCGACAGCTTCGATCTGTCCAGCGATGAAAGCCTTGCAGGCCTGGCCGCCGATTCCGATGAAGTCGTGACCCGTGGTCGCGACAAGCCGCGCAAGGAAAAGCCGCTGAGCAGCAAGGCGCCCGAGCGTGAGTCGGTCAGCGAACCCGTCAGCAGCAGTGGCAACAGTCAGGCAGCCATGGCGCCGGTGGACGAGGTGCTAGTGATCAATGTCATCTCCCGTGACGAGAAGGGCTTCTCCGGTCCGGCACTGCTGCAGAACATCCTCGAAAGCGGGCTGAGATTTGGCGACATGGACATCTTCCATCGCCACGAGAGCATGTCGGGCAATGGCGAGGTACTGTTTTCCATGGCCAACGCCGTGCGTCCGGGCACCTTCGATCTGGATGCCATCGACGACTTCCACACTCCGGCGGTGAGCTTCTTCCTGGGTCTGCCCGGTCCGCGCCATCCCAAGCAGGCCTTCGATCTGATGGTCGCTGCGGCGCGCAAGCTGTCGTCCGAACTCAATGGCGAGTTGAAGGACGAGCAGCGCAGCGTCATGACCGCCCAGACCATCGAACACTACCGCCAGCGTATCGTCGACTTCGAACGCAAGAGCCTGATGCTCAAGCGTTGATCGCGCCGGAGCGAACCAAGAGCAGCCTCGGCTGCTCTTTTTGTTTGTAATCTTTGTAGCGGCGCCGCTGGTGGCGCCAGGGCCACCCCTAGGGTGGCGACAGTGAGAGACCACCATGACCGACGCCCAAGATGCCGTCACCCGCATCGCCGCCCTGCGTAGCGAGATCGACGCCCACAACTACCGCTACTACGTACTGGACGAACCGAGCGTGCCCGATGCCGAATACGATCGGCTGTTCGGCGAACTCAAGACGCTGGAGGCCGAGCATCCCGAGCTGGTGACGCCCGATTCGCCCACCCAGAGGGTCAGCGGCGCGGCCCTGGCCGCCTTTGGCACCATCCGCCACGAGGTGCCCATGCTCAGCCTGGGCAACGCCTTCGCCGATGAGAATCTGCAGGACTTCGACCGCAGCGTCGGCAAGCGCCTGCGCGAGGAATTCGGCGAGACCGACTTCGCCGGGCCGGACTCGGGCGTCGAGTACACCTGCGAGCCCAAGCTCGATGGCCTGGCGGTCAGCCTGCTGTACGAGGCGGGAATCTTGACCCGCGGCGCCACCCGCGGCGACGGCACCACCGGGGAAGACATCACCGCCAATGTGCGCACCATCCGCAACGTTCCGCTACGCCTGCAAGGCGAGGGCTGGCCGGCGGTACTGGAGGTGCGCGGCGAGGTGTTCATGTCCCGCGCCGGCTTCGAGGCGCTCAATGCCCGGGCCATGGAAAGCGGCGGCAAGACCTTCGCCAATCCGCGCAACGCTGCCGCTGGCAGCCTGCGCCAGCTGGATTCGCGCATCACCGCCCAACGTCCGCTGGAGTTCTGCTGCTACGGTTTCGGGCGGGTCGAGGGTGGGGCTCTGCCGGACACCCAGTACGACATCCTGCAGCGGCTGCGTGAATGGGGAATCCCCATCAGCCGCGAGTTGCGCAAGGTGCAGGGCGCGTCAGGCTGCCGCGCCTACTACGAGGACATCGGCCAGCGGCGCGATGCGCTGGCCTACGAGATCGACGGCGTGGTCTACAAGGTCAACCGGCTCGACTGGCAGGGCGAGCTGGGTTTTCGCGCGCGCGAGCCGCGCTGGGCGCTGGCGCATAAGTTTCCCGCTCGCGAAGAGCTGACCGAACTGCTCAATGTCGAATTCCAGGTGGGGCGCACCGGGGCCATTACCCCGGTCGCCCGGCTCAAGCCGGTGCAGGTGGCCGGCGTCACCGTGACCAACGCTACCTTGCACAACATGGACGAGATCGCGCGGCTGGGCGTGATGATCGGTGACAGCGTGATCGTGCGCCGCGCCGGGGACGTCATCCCGCAGATCATGCAGGTGGTACCGGAGCGGCGGCCAGCGGATGCCCGGCCGGTGGAGATCCCCACCCATTGCCCCGTGTGTGGTTCGGCGGTGGAGCGCACCCAACTGATCAAGCGCGGCAAGGGCAAGGAGTCGGTCAGCGAAGGTGCGGTCTATCGCTGCGTTGGCCGGCTGGCCTGCCAGGCCCAGCTCAAACAGGCGATCATTCATTTCGCCTCGCGGCGGGCCATGGACATCGACGGCCTGGGCGATCGCATCGTCGAGCAACTGGTAGACCGGGAGCTGGCGAAGTCGCCGGCCGATCTCTACACCCTGACCTACGAGCAGGTCGTCGAGCTGGAAGGCTTCGCCGAGGTGTCCAGTCGCAACCTGCTGGCGGCCATCGAAGCTAGTCGCAAACCGGCGCTGGCCCGCTTCATCTTCGCCCTGGGAATTCCCGAGGTGGGCGAGGAGACCGCCAAGCGCCTGGCGCGCGCCCTGGGCAGCCTGCAGCGTATCCGCGAGGCCCTGCCCGAGGTGCTGGTCTACCTGCCGGACATCGGGCCGGAGGTGGCCTTCGAGATCCATAACTTCTTCCAGTCCGCGCACAACCGTGACGTGCTGGAGGCGCTGCTGGCCAACGGCATCGAGCTGGCCGACGAGGGCGAGGTGCACGCCGAATTCTCCGGCTACGCCGCCTTCGCCGATTTCCTCGACCAGTTGCACATTCCCTATCTGGGCAAGACCGGGGCCAAGACCCTGGCCGCGGCCTTTCCCAGCCTGGCGGCCCTGATCGAAGGCTCGCAGGACTGGCTGACCTTCAAGACCCTGTCCGGCCTCAACGAGCGAGCCAAGCAGGGGCTGCGCGAGTACTTCGCCGAGGCGGACCACGTCGCCCAGGCGCTGGCCATCGAGGCGCAGCTCAAGGCCTTCGGCATGCATTGGGAAAGTACCCGGCAGGCGGTGCAGGGTTTGCCGTTCGCCGGCCAGACCTGGGTGCTTACCGGAACCTTGGAGGCCATGAGTCGCGACGAGGCCAAGGAGCGCCTGGAAGCCCTGGGCGCCAAGGTGTCGGGGTCGGTGTCGGCCAAGACCGCCGTGGTGGTCGCAGGGCCAGGGGCGGGTTCCAAGCTGACCAAGGCGAACGAACTAGGGGTCAAGGTGCTGGACGAGGATGCCTTCCTGCAGATCCTCGAGGCGCAAGGCGTCCGCTAGCGCCAGGGATCAGGCCCGCAAGGGTCTGATCTTCACTGTTTCTGCCAATAACTGCAGGCGTTGTTGGTTATAACGAAGCGGTAATAAAGGCGTACCCATATTTGTCGCTTCGTTTAAAAACTGCTTTAAGGCAGTGCCAAGGCAATAACTGAAAAAATAAGGCTTCGTTTGGTTTAAGCGAAGCCTTATATATCGGCCAGAATAATTTCCAGGTTCAAGCGGAACGCGTGGCGGGTTCGCTCGCACGTTGTTCTTTTTCGAGAACTTCTTCTACGGCGATAGCCGCCTTGGTCGTCTGGCGATAGCCATGGGGATTGAGCGACTGCCAGCGCCAGGCATCTTCCAGCATGGTGGCAAGGCTGCGTTCGGCGCGCCAGCCGAGCTCCTGCCAGGCCTTTTCCGGATCGGCCCAGCACTGGGCCACGTCGCCCGCGCGTCGCGGGGCGAAGTGACAGGGGATGTCGCGGCCCAGTTGCTGTTCCAGGGTCGCCACCACCTCCTTGACCGAATGTCCGCGTCCGGTGCCCAGATTCCAGGTCGAAACCCCGGGGCGCTCGGCCAGGGCGTTGAGCGCCGCCAGATGACCGCGGGCCAGGTCCTGGACATGGATGTAGTCGCGCACGCCGGTGCCGTCCGGCGTCGGGTAGTTGTCGCCGTAGACATCCAGCCAGGGCCGGCGACCATTGGCCACCTGCAGCAGATAGGGCACCAGGTTGTTGGGCGTGCCCTGGGGGTCTTCGCCGATCAGTCCGGAGGGATGGGCGCCGATGGGATTGAAGTAGCGCAGCACGGCGATGGACCAGCGCGGATCGGCCCCGGCCAGCCCCCGCAGCACCTGCTCGGCCATGAGTTTCGACTGGCCATAGGGGTTGGTCGGTTCGGTGGTCGGGCAGCTTTCGCTGATGGGTGGAATGCAGTGACCGTAGACGGTGGCGGAAGAGCTGAAGACCAGCTGGTGCACCCCGGCGGTGGCCATGGCCTGGCAGAGCACCAGGGTGCCGCCGACGTTGTTGTCGAAATAGCGCAGGGGGTGCTGCACGCTCTCGCCGACCGCCTTGAGTCCGGCGAAATGCAGGACCCCGGTGATCGGCAGCTCCTGAAACAGCCGATCCAGGAGGGCGCGATCCCGGACGTCCCCGCGCACGAAGACAGGCGCCCGCCCGGCGAGCGTGGTAAGGCGCTGCACGGCCTCCACCCGGCTGTTGACCAGGTTGTCCAGTATCACCACCTCGTGACCCGCACGGAGCAGCTCCAGCGTCGTATGAGAACCTATGTAGCCTGCGCCGCCCGTGATCATCAACATGCAACCGTCCTCACCAAACCTGTAGCCATTAATTCGGAATAACTGTTTCGTGCAGACTCGAGTGCAACTAACGCTTCGCTTCAATTATTTTCGAGCGAAGCGTTAGTTATGCCAATTCATCGAGCAGACGTTGTTCTGAAGTTGAATGAGGATATTGGTTCTAGCGAAGCGGAAGTTCATCGATAAAGTTATGAACCCTTGCCAATTGGATAAGTCGATAACGTTGCTCGATATCGCGCAGTCAGACTGCCGATACCTTCGGGACGGTCTCTGGACGTTTTGCAAGTTGCCAAGGCGCCGGCCGAGGCGCGGCTGTTTTGCCGCCTTCGGCCAGGCGTTCGATCTCACAGGAGCACACCATGAGTTGGGCCGGCCCCCATACCGAAACGATCGGCAAGACCAAACAGCCCGCGCGCGTTGCGGAGCGCCCCCTGGATCCCGCCAGGCCTCTGCTGCTATGCCTGGCCCATCTGCGCTGGAGCTTCGTCTACCAGCGTCCGCAGCACGAGATGGTGCGCTTCGCCGAGCACTACAACGTGCTCTATTGCGAAGAGCCGCTGGATGCCACGGATGGCCGGTCGCACCTCGAGGTGCGGGTGGAGGAGAACGGCGTGCGGGTACTGGTGCCTCATCTGCCTCGCTGCCTGTCCGCGGAAGCCCGGGCCTGCGCCCAGCAGGAACTGCTGCAGACCTATCTGCAGGAGTTGCGGCAACCGGTGGCGGTGGCCTGGTATTTCACGCCCATGGCGCTGGACTATGCCGGCGAGATCCCGGCGCAGACCCTGGTCTACGACTGCATGGACGAACTCTCGGCCTTTCGCGGCGCGCCCCCGGCCCTGCTGCAGCGGGAGCAGGAATTGCTGCAGCGCGCCGACCTGGTTTTTACCGGGGGCTACAGCCTCTACGAGGCCAAGCGTGACCGCCATCCGCGGGTCTTTCCCTTTCCCAGCAGCGTGGACGTGGCGCACTTCGGTCAGGCTCGCGCGGCCCTGCCGGAGCCTGCAGACCAGGCCGGTCTGGCGCGGCCGCGGCTGGGCTTCTATGGCGTGATCGACGAGCGCCTGGATCTCGACCTGCTGGCCGCGGTGGCGCGGCTGCGTCCCCAGTGGCAGTGGGTGATCCTGGGCCCGGTGGTCAAGATCGATCCGGCCAGCCTGCCGCAGCTGCCCAATCTGCATTACCTGGGCGGCAAGACCTATGACGAGTTGCCGGCCTACCTGGCGGGCTGGGACGTGGCCCTGATGCCCTTTGCCCTCAACGAGGCGACACGTTTCATCAGCCCCACCAAGACGCCCGAATACCTGGCCGGCGGCTGCCCGGTGGTGTCGACGCCCATCACCGATGTGGTGCGCACCTATGGCGACAGCGGCGTGGTCTGGATCGCCGAAGGCGCCGAGGCCTTTGTCGCCGCCTGCGAGGCGGCCCTGGCCAGTCAAGACCAGCGCGAAGCCTTTCTGGCGCGCGCCGATGCCCTGCTGACCGGGATGTCCTGGGACAGCACCTGTAACCTGATGCGGGAGAAGATCCAATGGCGGTAACGGCGCTGGAGCGTTTCGATTACCTGATCGTGGGGGCTGGCTTCGCCGGCAGCGTGCTGGCGGAGCGGCTGGCCGCAGGACTGGGCAAGCGCGTGCTGGTGGTGGATCGGCGCCCGCACATCGGCGGCAATGCCTACGATCACTATGACGATGCCGGGGTGCTGGTGCACCGCTATGGTCCGCACATCTTCCACACCAATTCCCAGCGCATCGTCGACTACCTGTCGCGCTTCACCGAGTGGCGGCCCTACGAGCACCGGGTCCTGGCCGACGTCGAGGGTCAGCAGGTGCCCATCCCGATCAACCTGACCACGCTCAATCGCCTCTATGGCCTGGAGCTGGACGAGCAGGGCGCCGAAGCCTTTCTCGCCGCCCGCGCCGAGCCGGTCGAGGACATCCGCACCTCCGAGGACGTGGTGATCAACCAGGTCGGGCGCGAACTCTACGAGACCTTCTTTCGCGGCTATACCCGCAAGCAGTGGGGCCTGGATCCGTCGCAACTGGACCGCTCGGTGACGGCGCGGGTACCGACCCGAACCACCACCGACGATCGCTACTTCGGCGACACCTTCCAGCAGATGCCCCTGCACGGCTTCACCCGCATGTTCGAACGGATGCTGGATCATCCCAACATCAAGGTGATGGTGAACACCGACTACCGTGAGATCCGTGAACTGATCCCTCATGAGCATCTGGTCTACAGCGGACCGATCGACGAATTCTTCGATTATCGCTTCGGTCGCCTGCCGTATCGTTCCCTGACCTTCAAGCACGAGACGCGCGATACGCCGCGCTTCCAGCCGGTGGCGGTGGTCAACTATCCCAGCGAAGCGGTGCCCTACACCCGCATCACCGAGTACAAGCACCTCACCGGCCAGACGCACGAGCGCACCAGCCTGACCTACGAATATCCCAGTGCGGAAGGCGAGCCCTATTATCCGATTCCACGCCCGGAAAACGCCGAGCTCTTCCGGCGCTACCAACACCTGGCCGAGGCGACACCCAATGTCGTCTTCATCGGCCGCCTGGGGACCTATCGCTACTACAACATGGACCAGGTCGTGGGTCAGGCGCTGGCCGCCTACAAGCGCATCGAGGAAGCGGAACTGGGGCCGGCGGCGGGGGAGAGCGCCGAACATCACGAAAGCCTGGCACGGCAGGCACCATGAAAGACGTGATGGCCGAGCGCTCGCCCTTCCAGAGTTTCTTCATGGCCGGCTTCGAATGCTCCAGCCATAGACGCGCCGATGGCCGACGCCTGGATCTGCTCGCCAGCACTGGCCATGATCGCTGGGCCGCGGAAGACTATCGCGCGGTGGCCGCCCAGCGCCTGCGCACCGTGCGCGACGGCGTTCGCTGGCACCGCGTGGAGGCCCAGGCCGAGCGCTATGACTGGTCGAGTGTCCTGCCGCAGGTGCGTGCCGCGCGGGCAGCTAACGTCCAGGTCATCTGGGACCTCTGTCACTATGGCTGGCCCGATCACCTGGATATCTGGCGACCGGCCTTCGTCGATGCCTTCGCCCGCTATGCCGCCGCCTTCGCCCGGCTGTTGCGCGAGGAGGGCGAGACCCATCCCTGCCTGGCGCCGATCAACGAGATCTCCTACTGGGCCTGGGCCGGCGGCGATCAGGGTCTGTTCAATCCCACCGCCCAAGGCCGCGGTCAGGAGCTCAAGCATCAACTGGTGCGCGCCAGCATCGCCGCTATCGAGGCGATTCGTGACGAGTTGCCCGAGGCGCGGTTCCTTGCCATCGATCCGCTCATCCATGTCGCCGCGCGCCGCCCCGAGCAGCGCCAGGCCGCGGAGGCCTATCGCCAGGCCCAGTTCGAGGCCTGGGACCTGCTCTGCGGGCGTCAGTGGCCCGGCCTGGGCGGTCGCCCCGATTACCTGGACATCCTGGGTCTGAACTACTACTCCGACAACCAGTGGTATCTGGACGGCGGTACCCTGGCGGCGGACGATCCGGCCTATCGACCCCTGCAGGGGATGCTGGCCGAAGTCCACCAGCGCTATGGCCGGCCATTGCTGATCGCCGAGACGGGGGCCGAAGGTCCGGCGCGGGCCGCCTGGCTGGAACACGTCGCCGATCAGGTCGGGCGGGCGCTGCGCCAGGGCGTGCCGGTGCAGGGCATCTGCCTGTATCCGGTGCTCGACTATCCCGGCTGGGACGATGATCGCCTCTGTCCCACCGGGCTGTTCGGCATGGCCGACGGGGCAGGGCGCCGGGCGCTGCACGAGCCCCTGGCCGAGGTCCTGCAGCGCCAACGCCAGATACTGGCAGGCGGAGAGGGGCGATGAGCGCAGCCAGGCGCCGCGAGCAGCGGCGCGCCGAATGGCCCCTGCCGGAGCGGGTCGGCGGCTTTCTCTGGCGCTATGTCCGCCTGCGACCCTGGCACTTCGGCGGCCTGCTGTTGCTGGTGGTCGGCGCGGCGACCTGCGCGGTGGCGGTGCAATACGGCATGAAGCTGCTGGTCGATGCCATGGCCGATCCGGCTCGCCGGGCGGCGGTGTGGGGACCCTTCTGGCTGTTCATCTCGCTGATCGTGCTGGAGAACCTGTTCTGGCGCAGCGGTGGCTGGCTGGGTTGCCGTACGGTGGTGGCCAGCTGCGCCGATCTCCGCGTCGATCTGTTCCGCTATCTCACGGGCCATCCGATGCACTACTTCTCCCAGCATTTCGCCGGGGCCCTGGGCAATCGCATCTCCGCCACCGGAGCGGCCGCGGGGGCCATCTACGGCGGCCTGGCCTGGAAGATCATGCCGCCCTGTGTCGACTTCATCGGCGCGGTGGTGGTGCTCTGCACCGTGGACCTGCGCATGGCCGGAGCGCTGGTGGCCTTCGTGCTGATCGTGGCCTTAGTGATCACCGCCTTCGGCATTCGCGGGCGGGCGCGGCACCAGCGCTTCGCCGCCCAGTCGGCCCATGTCGGCGGCGAGCTGGTGGACCTGGTGCAGAACGTCTGGACCATCAAGGCCTTTTCCGCCCGGGAGCGCGAGGTGCAGCGACTGGCTCAGGCCATCGGCGTCGAGGCGCGTGCCCAGCGCAGCAGCTGGATGCATCTGGAACAGGCCCGGGTACTCCATGACACCTGCCTGTCGCTGATGGCCGGCGGTATGCTGGCCTGGGCCATCGCACTGTGGAGCCGCGGCAGCATCACCGCCGGCGACGTGGTCATGGTCAGTACCCTGACCTTTCGCATCCTGCACGGCTCCCGTGACCTGGCCCTGGCGCTGGTGGACACCACTCAGCAACTGGGCGCCATCGGCGAAACGCTGCGCATCCTTATCCAGCCCCACGGCCAGAGTGATGTCGAGCGGCCCCTGACCCAGGCGCGCGGCGCCCTGAGCTTTACGGGCGTGAACTATCGCTATCCCGATGGGCGGCAGGTGTTCCAGGGTTTCGATCTGGAGGTGCCGGCCGGCCAGAAGATCGGGCTGGTGGGGCCGTCGGGTGCCGGCAAGTCGACCCTGATCGGGCTGTTGCAGCGCCTCGACGATGTCCAGCGGGGACGGATCTGCATCGATGGCGAGGACATCCGCACGGTCAGTCAGGACAGCCTGCGCCAGCGCATCGCCGTGGTGCCCCAGGAGACCGCGCTGTTCAATCGCAGCATTCGCGAGAACATCCGCTATGGCCGTCCGGAAGCCAGCGACGTCGAGGTAGAGGCGGCGGCCCGCCACGCCTACTGCGACGACTTCATCCGCGAGTTGCCCCTGGGCTACGACACCCCGGTAGGCGAGCGCGGCGTGCTGCTTTCCGGTGGTCAGCGCCAGCGTCTGGGCATCGCCCGGGCCTTTCTCAAGGATGCGCCCATTCTCATCCTCGACGAAGCCACCTCGGCGCTGGACAGCCATTCCGAGACGGTCATCCAGCGGGCACTGTTGGAATTGATGGAGGGCCGCACCGTGGTGGCGGTGGCCCATCGGCTATCCACCCTGACCGGCTTCGACCGCATCCTGGTGCTGGAGCAGGGCGTCATCGTCGAGGACGGCCCGCCGCAGCGGCTGCGCGAGGGGGAGGGCAGTTTCGCCGCGCTCTGGGACCTGCAGGCAGCACCCTAGCGAACCTAAGTCCTTGTATGGCTTGCAACTTCGCCCCAACCGCGTAGAATGATGCACCTCACCTCAGGGTGAGGCGTTATGGTGGCTCTGTCGGTCCCCCCGCAACGATCAACCGTGAACCCGGTCAGGCCCGGAAGGGAGCAGCCGCAGCGGTGATGTCGTGTGCCGGGGTGTGGCTGGCGGGGCCACCTCCATTTCTGCCCTCCGCTTTTCCCATCTCCGCTTTTCCCATCTCCGCTTTTTTTCCCTGCCTTCTTCCCTCCTTCTGCTCGCACTGCATGGTTAACCGCTCCACAGGGCTTTCGTGACGAAATGCACTGTTTTGGTTCATGGCTCTATGCCATTATGCGCGCCGTCTCATCATTACTGGACAAATGTCCAAGGATTCATCGTGAAGAACGGACTCGAAAGCGCAGGACGCGCCCTGAGCAATGGTCTCCATCCCTATCGCATCGATTGCCGACGCGATACCGCAGCGACGTTGATCGCCCACATCTACCATCCTAGTGAGCCCCTGCTGCTGATCAGGATCGACCTGACCAACGAGGAGGCAAGCAATCCCTTCAAGATGAACGCCACCGTGACCCGACTGCGTGGCCAGCTGGATGCCCTGGCAGCCTACGTCTCCAGCGTGGTCTTGGCCGATGGTGAAGACCACTGCCTGCGTGCCTGAAACGGCTTTTTCGCTGGCGCTTTCCCTCCTGATCGCTTGAAAAGCCGCTTGGCCGCCTTCATCTAGGGAGGTAGCCGCAGCCCGCACGGCATCGCTCCAAGGCCACGCCGCGGGATGCATTCGCGGCCCCTCTTCGTTAGCATGTGCTCCCCTCACGTCTTCTCCTGATCAGGTCTCGATGAGTTACCAGGTTCTTGCGCGCAAATGGCGCCCGCGGTCGTTCCGCGAAATGGTCGGCCAGACCCATGTGCTCAAGGCGCTGATCAATGCGCTGGACAACGAGCGGCTGCACCACGCCTATCTGTTCACCGGCACCCGCGGGGTGGGCAAGACCACCATCGCGCGGATCCTGGCCAAGTGCCTGAATTGCGAGACCGGGATCAGCTCGACGCCCTGTGGTAGCTGCTCGGTATGCCGCGAAATCGACGAAGGCCGTTTCGTCGATCTCATCGAGGTGGATGCCGCCAGCCGTACCAAGGTGGAAGACACCCGTGAGCTGCTGGAGAACGTGCAGTACGCGCCATCCCGCGGTCGCTACAAGGTGTACCTCATCGACGAGGTGCACATGCTCTCCACCCACAGCTTCAATGCTCTGCTCAAGACGCTGGAAGAGCCGCCGCCCCACGTCAAGTTCCTGCTCGCTACTACCGATCCGCAAAAGCTGCCGGTCACCATCCTCTCGCGCTGCCTGCAGTTCTCGCTGAAGAACATGCCGCCGGAGCGGGTCGTTGCCCATCTTCAGCACGTACTTGCCGCGGAAAGCATTCCCTTCGAGGACGACGCCCTCTGGCTGCTGGGGCGCGCGGCCGATGGCTCCATGCGCGATGCCATGAGCCTGACCGACCAGGCGATCGCCTTTGGCGAGGGCAAGGTATTGGCTGCCGATGTGCGCGCCATGCTCGGCACCCTCGATCATGGCCAGGTCTACGACGTGCTCCAGGCCCTGCTGGAAGGGGATGGGCGCGCCGTGCTGGATGCGGTCCGTCATCTGGCCGAGCAGGGCCCCGACTGGGGCGGGGTGCTGGCCGAGCTGCTCAATGTGCTGCACCGCGTGGCCATCGCCCAGGTGCTGCCCGATGCGGTGGACAATGGCCAGGGCGATCGCGAGCAGGTGCTGACCCTGGCGCAGACGCTGCCGGCGGAAGATGTCCAGTACTACTACCAGCTGGGCCTGGTGGGCCGGCGCGATCTGCCGCTGGCGCCCGACCCACGCCACGGCTTCGAGATGGTCCTGCTGCGCATGCTGGCCTTCCGGCCTGCCGGTGCGGCGATTGCCGAGCGACCGGCACTAAAGACGACGGGAGCCAGCCCGGCCACGGCTGACTCCAACCCCCGTCCGGTGGCCGCGGCGGTACCGGCAGCGGCTGCGCCTGCGCGCCCTCCGGCGCCAGAGGCGTCCCCTGCGCCTGTCCAGGCAACGCCGATGGTGAGTAATACCACCCCAATAGAAGAGCCGGTGGATCTCCCCTGGGAGGATCCTGCGCCCGTGGCGACCAAGGCGGCTCCGGCTCCGACTCCGGTCGAGGCTGCTGGTGCGCCGGTCGCATCCAGGGCGCTACCGACCCCCCAGGTCGAGGCGACCCCTGAAGCCACGGTGATCGCCGAATTGCCTGCGGACACCTCCGGTGACGATCTGGACGGTGACGAAGAGCCGCCGCCGGCCGAGGATTACTACGAGGTGGGGCTGGACGACTATCTCGACAGCCTTGGCGATCCGGCTGACGACGAAATCGCTGCGGCGCCGACGCCGGCGGTGCAGCCGGCCACGGGCCTCGCGGCCGACTGGCAGGCGCTGTTCCCCGACCTCAAGCTGGGCGGGTTGACCGCCAGCATCGCGGCCAACTGCACCCTGGTGGCGGTGGACGGCGATCGTTGGCACCTGCACCTGGATCCGGCGCAGAGCGCCTTGTTCAACGCCAACCAGCAGCGCCGGCTCAACGATGCACTGAATCAGCAGCAGGGACGACCCATCACGCTCGAGGTCACCATCCAGACCCCCGAGCAGGAGACGCCCGCCCAGGCCGCCGCGCGGCGCCGAGCGGAGCGGCAGCGGCAGGCGGAGCAGTCCATCCAGGACGACCCGCTCATCCGCCAGATGATGCAACAGTTCGCCGCCACGGTGCGCGCGGGTACCATCGAGCCGGTCGACACCCAAGCCTGACCGGTTTTCCATTCATAGTTCGAGGTAGCAGACATGATGAAAGGTGGCATGGCCGGCCTGATGAAGCAGGCCCAGCAGATGCAGGAAAAGATGCAGAAGATGCAGGAAGAGCTGGCGAACGCCGAAGTGACCGGACAATCCGGCGCCGGCCTGGTCAGCGTCGTCATGACCGGCCGACACGACGTCAAGCGCGTCAGCCTGGATGACAGCCTGATGCAGGAAGACAAGGAAATCCTCGAAGACCTGATCGCCGCCGCGGTGAACGACGCCGTGCGCAAGATCGAGCAGAACAGCCAGGACAAGATGTCCGGCATGACCTCCGGGATGCAGCTGCCGCCCGGCTTCAAGATGCCTTTCTAAGACGCTTCAATAGCGGGTGTCCGTCGGACACCCGTTTCTCCCGCCTTCCAGTACGGTAGTCCATGAGCTTCAGTCCCCTGATTCGCCAATTGATCGATGCGCTCCGGGTCCTGCCCGGTGTCGGCCAGAAGTCCGCCCAGCGCATGGCCCTGCAACTGCTCGAGCGCGAACGCCAGGGTGGCCAGCGCTTGGCCTCTGCCCTCAGCGCCGCCATGGAAGGGGTCGGTTACTGTCAGCGCTGCCGCACCCTGAGCGAAGACCAGATTTGCGGCTTCTGTGCCGATACTCGGCGTGACGACAGCCTGCTCTGCGTGGTGGAAGGCCCCATGGATGTCTTCGCCGTGGAGCAGACTGGCTATCGCGGACGCTACTTCGTGCTCAAGGGGCACCTGTCGCCCATCGACGGCCTGGGCCCGGACGCCATCGGCGTGCCCGAACTCGAACGGCGCGTTAGCGAAGGGGGGTTCCAGGAGATGATCATCGCCACCAATCCCACGGTTGAAGGCGAGGCGACCGCCTACTATATCGCCCAACTGCTGGCGCCCAAGGGCCTGACCATCTCCCGGATCGCCCATGGCGTACCCCTGGGCGGCGAACTGGATCTGGTCGACGGCGGCACCCTGACCCACGCCTTTGCCGGGCGCAAGCCGATCTCGCTCTAGCGTTGCGCTATCCCGCCGCCTTGAAAGGGCAACAGGCCTGTATCTTGTGATCGAGAAGCATTATCATTATCGGAAGTCAGCTGCTTCCGAGGATGGTGATGCAGACGCTCGAGTCCGACCGGCACGGACATATCCGGACCCTCTACCTGGACCACCACGGCTGGCTGCGCGAGCGGCTGCAGCGGCGGCTGGGTTGCCTGGGGCAGGCGGCCGACCTGGCCCAGGACACCTTCGTCCGGCTGTTGGCCCGGGAAGGAGAGCTGGAACGGCTGCGTGAACCCCGTGCCTTCCTGGCGACCATCGCCCAGGGATTGCTGGCCAACCACTGGCGGCGCCAGGCCCTGGAGCGCGCCTATCTCGAAGCGCTCGCCGCGCGACCGCAAGCCGTACAGCCTTCGCCGGAAGCCCAGGCCCTGATCCTGGAAACCCTCACTGAACTCGATGCGCTGCTCGACCGCCTGCCTGGCCGGGTGCGCCAGGCCTTTCTGCTGGCGCAACTGGAAGGGCTCACCTATGCCGTCATCGCAGGGCGTCTGGGCGTGTCGGAGCGGATGGTCAAGAAGTACATGGCCCAGGCCATGCTGCATTGCCTGGAACTGGTGTCTTGAGTCTTCTCACACCCAGCCAGGGCGGACCTCTGGAAGAGGCGGCCAACTGGTTCGCCGAACTCGCCGCCGACGAGGTGGATCCAGCCACCGAGCGGGCCTGGGAGCGCTGGTTACAGGCGGATAGTCGCCACGCCGTGGCCTGGGCGCGGGTGGAGGAGATCAGCGCCCGCTTCAGCGGTCTGCCCCCGTCGGGCCGGATGGCCCTGGCGCGGCGCGAATCCCTGGGACGACGGCGGGCGCTCAAGGTGCTGGGACTGGCAATGGGCGGGCTGGCCCTTGGCTGGACGCGGCCGGACGACTGGCAGCTGGGGCAGGGCCCTGCGCTGAGCACGGCGGTCGGCGAGATCCGCGCCTTCGATCTGGCGGCCGGGGTACGCGTCTGGCTCAACACCGACAGCCAGCTGGCACAGGCGACGGCAAACCATTGGCGGCTGTTGCGCGGCGAGGCGCTGTTCGAAAGCCGCGGCGGAAGCGCGCCCACGGTGCTGGAGGCGACGGCGGGTCGGGTGCGCTTCGGTGTGGGCTGCTGCGCGGTCCGCGCGCGTGACCACGGTCTGGAGGTCGCGGCCTACAGCGGTGCTCTGCAGCTGTTGCCACGCCAGGCCAGGCCCGAGACTCTGGCGGAAGGGAGGCAGGCCCTGCTGACGCCTACCGCCGTGCAGCCGTTGGGTCGCGTCGATCCGGGGCGGCAGCTCTGGCGCCAGGGGCGGCTGGTGGTGGACGACTGGTCGCTGGCGGCCCTGGTGGCGGAACTGGGGCGCTATCGCCCGGGCCTGTTGACCTGCACCGCCACGGTCGCCCCGTTGCGGGTAGTGGGCAGCTATCCCCTCGCGGATACCGACCGCGCGCTGGCGGCCCTGGCCGACAGCCTGCCGGTACGGGTGGAGCGACGCCTGCCCTGGTGGGTGCAGATCGTGCCCGCCTGAAAAAACTGCCGCCGACGGTTCCCCTTTGACGTTCTCGCGGGGCTTAGGGGAAACGATCTCCGCTTCGAGGCCCTCCATGCACCGCCATACCCGTTTCACGCTGCATCCGCTGCGCCGCGCCCTGCGCGCCTTCGCCCTGACCGTACCGCTGGGTATCACCAGCCTGGCCGCGCCCCAGGGCCTGGCCCAGGCTGCCGCCATTGCCCAGGAATACCGCATCGAGGCCGGTAGCCTGGCCACGGTAGTGAGCACCTTCGCCGCTCAGAGCGGGGTACTGCTGTCGGCCCCCGCCCAGGGGCTGGAGGGTCGCCGCAGTCCGGGGCTGCAGGGCCGCTACACACCGGCCGAGGGCTTCCAGCAGATCCTCCAGGGCAGTGGCCTGCAGGCGGTGCGTCAGGCCGATGGCAGCTATCGCCTGGAGTCGGCGGCCGCGACCGGGGTGACGTCTCTCAGCGAGACCACGGTGACCGGCTTCGCCCTGGGCAATGCCCTGGGCGAGACCGATGGCTACCTGGCGACCCATAGCAACGTGGCCACCAAGACCAGCAAGGGGCTGCTGGAAACCTCCCAGTCGGTTTCGGTGGTGACCCGCGAGCAGATCGATGAGCAAGGCGCCAAGACCGTGCAGCAGGCCATGAGGTACACCCCGGGCATCTTCACCGGCCAGATCGGCGCGTCCAATCGCTATGACTATGTGGTGATGCGCGGCTTCGCCGACAACAGCGTCGACAACGTCTTTCTCGACGGCCTCAAGACCATGGGCGACAGCGGCACCTTCAGCTCGCTGCAGGTCGATCCCTACTTTCTCGAGCGCATCGACGTGGTGAAGGGACCGGCCTCGGTGCTCTATGGCCGCAGTCTGCCGGGCGGCCTGGTGGCGCTCACCAGCAAGAAGCCGCTGTACCAGCCCTATCACCAGGTCCAGGCCACCCTGGGCAATCTCGGCCAGCGCGGCGCCGGTTTCGATTTCGGCGGGCCGCTGGATGAGGAGGGGCGTATCGCCTATCGCCTGGTGGGCCTCGCCCAGCACAGCGATACCCAGTTCAACCACGTGGAAGAAGAGCGCTATGCCCTGGCGCCCAGCCTGGCCATCGACCTGAGCGACGACACCACCCTGACCCTGCAGGCCTATCTGCAAAAGGACCCGGACGGTGGCTACCACAGCGGGGTACCGGCCGAGGGCAGTCTCTATCGGCGCAACGGTCGCTACATCAGCAACCATTTCTTCGAGGGCGAGCCGGACCACGACAAGTTCGAGCGGACCCAGCAGATGGTCGGCTATCAGTTCGAGCACAGGTTCAATGACGTCTGGAGTGCGCGGCAGAACTTCCGCTACGCCAAGTCGCGGGTCGAGCTGGAGCAGGTCTATGGCTACGGCTATGTTGGCGACAGCAACCTGCTCAATCGCTATTACTCTGGCGGCCGCGAGAACCTGCACGCCTATACGCTGGACAACCTGGTGCAGGCGGACTTCGACTGGGCTGGCAGTCGGCACACCCTGCTCGCCGGGCTGGACTACCAGCGTCGCTGGACCCATGTGGATTGGCCCAGTGGCACGGCGGATCCGCTGGACGCCTTCGCGCCGAACTACGGCGGTCAGGTGACCCTCTCCCCCGGCACCGAATACCGCCGCGAGCTGGCGCAGACCGGCGTCTACCTGCAGGATCTCATCGAGCTGGATCGCTGGCGCTTTTCCCTGGGTCTACGCCAGGACTGGGTGGAGATCGGCATCGAGGATCGTCTGGCGGGTTCGCGCAGCAGCGCGCGCCGCGGCCAGGCCAGCGGGCGGGCCGGGGCACTCTATCTGTTCGACAATGGCCTGGCGCCCTACCTGAGCTATTCCACCTCCTTCAATCCCAATGCCTACAACGATGCGGCGGGCAATCCGCTGGAGCCCACCGAGGGCAAGCAGTGGGAGCTGGGCCTAAAGTACCAGCCGCCGGGCAGCACCAGCTTCTACACCGCCTCGCTGTTCCATATCACCCAGGAAAACGTGGCGACCAAGCTGCCGCAGGAAGACTTCTATTCCTCGGTAGGCGAGATCCGTTCCCGTGGCCTGGAGCTGGAAGGCCATCTGCAGCTGGCCGAGCGCCTCAAGCTGCTGGGCAGCTACACCTTCACCGATATCGAGTACACCCAGGCGCTGGACGGCACCCAGGGCAATACGCCGAACCAGGCGCCGCGGCACCAGGCCTCGCTGTGGGGGCAGTACGAGCTGGCGGGGCCCCTGGCGGGGTTCAGCATCGGCGCCGGGGCGCGCTACGTGGGCACCAGCTGGGTGGACAAGGCCAACACCCGTAAGGTACCGGCCTATACCCTGGTGGATGCCATGCTCGCCTATGACTTCACCCGGCTCGGGCTGCCGGGGCTCACGGCGCGGGTCAATGCCAACAACCTGATGGGCAAGGACTATGTGGCGTCCTGCTACAGCCTGGACTACTGCTATTTCGGGGAGGAGCGTAACGTGACCGCGACGGTCAGCTACAACTTCTAGACGCTCAGGGTCCTGCCACTCAGGCAGGACCCCCAGCCTCAACCTTCCAGCTGGCCGCCGGCGAGGGCGCAGAGGCGGGCGGAGTCGAGGATGCGTACCTCCTTGCCTTCGGCCGCCAGCACGCCGCTCTGCTGGAAGCGGGTAAAGACCCGCGATACGGTCTCCACCGCCAGGCCGAGGAAGTTGCCGATCTCGTTGCGCGACATGCTCAGGCGGAATTGCTGGGCGGAAAAGCCACGGGCATGGAAGCGCGCCGAGAGATTGACCAGGAAGGTGGCGATGCGCTCGTCGGCGCTCTTCTTGGACAGGAGCACCATCATCTGCTGATCGTCGCGGATCTCCCGGCTCATCACCCGCAGCAATTGCCGGCGCAGTTGCGGCAGCTGCTCGGAGAGCTCGTCCAGGCGCTCGAAGGGGATCTCGCAGACGGTGGTGGTTTCCAGCGCCCGGGCCGAGACCGGATAGCGCTCGGTGTCCATGCCCGACAGCCCGACCAGTTCGCTGGGCAGGTGGAAACCAGTGATCTGCTCCTCGCCGGCATCGCTCAGGCTGCTGGTGCGCAAGGCGCCGGAGCGCACCGCATAGACCGAGCCGAAGGTATCGCCCTGGCGGAACAGGTGGTCGCCCTTGGCCAGCGGCCGGCCGCGCTTGACGATCTGGTCGAGGGCGTCCAGGTCTTTCAGATCGAGCGACAGCGGCAGGCACAGCGAGGCGAGGCTGCAATCCTTGCAATGGGCCTGGGCGGTGCGCAGCTTGAGGGGCTCGGTCATGGGGGAAGATCGCTTCTCGTCTGGTTCCAAAAGTCTAACTTTAGCAGTCGTGGCAGGCATGGGTCATATCACCCGGGAAAAACGCTGATTGTCGTCGCCCGGTAGATAGCGGTCGAACAGCATGCACAGGGCGCGAATCAGCAGGCGGCCGGGCGCCAGCACCTGCAGGCCGCGGGCATCGAGGCGGATCAGGCCATCGGCGGCCATGGCCTCGAGCTGCGGCCAGGCGTCGGCGAAGTAGTGGCGAAAATCCAGCTCGCAGCTGCGTTCGATGGTGGCGAAATCCAGCTGAAAATGGCAGATCAGCTGGGCGATCACCGCGCCACGGATGCGGTCATCCCGCGAGCGACGCAGGCCACGGGCCACCGCCAGTTCGCCCTGGCCCAGGCGCTCCTGGTAGCGGGCGAGGTCGGGGGTATTCTGGCAGAGCACCTCGCCGATCTGGCTGATGGCGGAGACGCCCAGGCCCAGCAGGTCGCAGTGACCGTGGGTGGTGTAGCCCTGAAAATTGCGCTGCAGGGTGCCTTCTTCCTGGGCGATGGCCAGGTCGTCGTCGGGTAGGGCGAAGTGGTCCATGCCGATGTAGCGATAGCCGGCACCCAGCAGTTGTTCCACGGTGCGCTGCAGCATCTCCAGCTTGGCCGCGGGGTCCGGCAGTTCGCTGGCTTCGATGCGCCGCTGCGGCGCGAAGCGCTGCGGCAGATGGGCGTAGTTGAACACCGAGAGGCGGTGGGGCTGCAACTCCAGCACCCGCTCCACGGTGTGGGCGAAGCTGGCCGGGGTCTGCCGCGGCAGGCCGTAGATGAGGTCCAGGTTGATGGAGCGATAGTCGAGGGCGCGAGCGGCCTCCACCAGGGTGCGGGTGTCGTCGAAGGGCTGCAGGCGATTGATTGCCAGCTGCACCTGCAGGTCGAGGTCCTGGACGCCGAAGCTGACGCGGTTGAAACCCAGCTCGCGGAGCAGCCCCATGGTGCTCCAGTCGGCTTCGCGCGGATCGATCTCGATGGAGTAGTCGCCCCGGTCGCCGTCGGCCAGGGTGAAGTGCCGGCGCAGATCGGCCATCAGCTCGCGCAGCTGCATGGGATTGAGAAAGGTCGGGGTGCCGCCACCGAGGTGCAGTTGCTCCACCCGCTGGGCGCCATCCAGGTGCCGGCTGGTGAGGATCATCTCCTGGCGCAGGGCGTCGAGGTAGGCGGCGCTGCGGCTGCGGTCCTTGGTGATGACCTTGTTGCAGGCGCAGTAGTAGCAGATGTTCGCGCAGAAGGGCACGTGCAGGTAGAGCGACAGCGGGCGTCCGGCCTGGCGGCTCAGGCGCAGGGCGCCGAGCAGGTCGAAGGGGCCGATGCCGTCGTGGAATTGCACGGCGGTGGGGTAGGAGGTGTAGCGGGGGCCGGCGCGATCGTAGCGGGCGATGAGGTCGGCGTCCCAGGCGAGGGCGGCTGTCATGCCGGACTCCAATGGTTTCGAGGTGTCCAGTGTGAGGGGCACGGCCTGCGCTTTATTGATCCAGATCAATGGATAGCCGGTTAAGCTTTGGCGTTTGGACGAGGAGTAGCCCATGGCAGACGAGTTGTACCTCGACAGCTTTCGCGAATGCCGACCCTCGAGTGAGCCCTTGGCAACCCTGTTGCTGGCTCATGGCGCCGGCGCGGGAATGGACAGCCCCTTCCTGCAGCAACTGGCCGAGGAACTGGCCCGGCGCGAGATCCGGACCCTGAGATTCGACTTTCCCTACATGGCGCGAGCGCGCGCCGAGGGCAAACGGCGCCCGCCGAATCCGGCCCCCGTCCTGCTGGAGCACTGGCGGGCCATGGTCGCTACCTGGCGCGCGGCAGAAAGCGGGCCGCTGTGGCTGGCGGGCAAGTCCATGGGCGGGCGGATGGCCAGTCTGCTGGCCGACGAACTGGGTGCGGCTGGCCTCATCTGCCTCGGCTATCCCTTCCACCCGGCGGGCAAGCCCGAGCGGCTGCGCACCGAGCACCTGGCGACCCTGGCCACGCCGACCCTGATCGTCCAGGGCGAGCGCGATGCCCTGGGCACGCGGGAGGAGGTGGCGGGCTATGCCCTGGCGCCAAGCATCGAGCTGCAGTGGATCGCCACTGCCGACCACGATCTCAAGCCGCTCAAGAGCAGCGGCCTGAGCCATTCCCAGGCGCTGGTGGAGACGGCGGCCTGGGTGGCGGCCTTCGTGCGGACCAGCGGCTAGATGACCCGGAAGCCGCTGGTGCCATCCCGCCGCAACTGCTCGACCAGGCCGAACTCCCAGTCCAAGTAGGCCTGCATGGCCTCGCGTGGGGCGTCGGTGCCCTCATAGGGGCGCCGGTAACGGTCACGCCGAGTCGACAAGAGCTGTGTCTCGCCGGCTTCCACCGGCAGGCCGGCGGCCAGCCAGGCCGAGGTGCCACCCTCCAGCAGCAGGACCGGCCGGTCGGTAGTGGCCTGGACATCGACGGCGGCGAAGGCGGCCAGTTGGCCACTGCCACAGGTGAAGACATAGCGCTCGGCTGGTGGCAGCGCTGCGGGCAGATCGGCGCGCAGCACCCAGGCGGCGCCCGGGATATGCCTTTGCACATAATTGGCACTGGCGGTGACGTCCACTACCAGGGTGCCCGGCTCGGCCAGCAATTCCTGCAACCGCGTCACCGAGATGCGCTCCACCGGCCCCGGCGTGGGCGCCGGTGCCTGCCAGGGGCCAGTGGCGCTCAGGGCGCCGGTCGGGATGTCGTCGACCACCGCAACCGCCCAGCCCATCTGCGCCAGCCAGGAGGCGCTCATGTTGGCGCGCACGCCGTCGTCGTCCACCAGGGCCAGGCGAGCACCACGCACCGGGGCGCTGTGATCGGTCTCCTGCACCAACTGGCCCCCCGGCGTCGAGCGGGCGCCGGGCAGGTGGCCGGCGGCGTATTCTTCGGGAGTGCGCACATCGATCAGGTAATTGGTCCGCTGGGCGTCGCTGCGCCAGGTCTCCAGTTCGCTGAAGGGCAGGCGGGCGACGCCGGCGCGATCGGCGACCTGGCGGGCGCGGGCGGCGGCGGTCGCCCGGGTCGCCGGACTCACCGCACCGAAGCGGCGTTGCTGGTCGTGTTCCAGAGTCTGGCCGGCCAGGGTCCAGCCGATGGTGCCATTGCGCAGGGCGGCCACCGGATTGGGAATGCCAGCGTTGATCAGTGACTGGGCGCCGATCAGGCTGCGGGTACGGCCGGCGCAATTGACGATGACCCGGGTCCGCGGATCGGGTGCCAGCTCGGCCACCCGCAGCACCAGTTCGGCACCCGGCACGCTGACCCCACCAGGAATACTCATGGTCTGGTATTCCTCGAAACGGCGGGCGTCGAGGATCACCAGATCGGCGTCCTGCTCCAGCAGCGCCTGGACTTCTTCGGCGGGCAGCGAGGGGGTATGGCGCCGGGCTTCCACCAGCTCGCCAAAGGCCTTGCTTGGTACGTTGACGTCGATGAAGAGTTCGCCGCCGCTGGCGCGCCAGCCCGCCAGGCCGTCGTCGAGCAGGGCCACGTCGGTGTAGCCCAGGGCGTGCAGGCGTTCGGCCGCGCGTTCGGCCAGGCCCTCGCCATTGTCGTAGAGGGTAATGGCCACGTCGCGCCGTGGCAGCCGCGACCAGGCCTCCAGCTCCAGGCGCGACAACGGCAGATTGGCGGCCCACAACGGATGGCCGGCGGCGAAGGGGTCTTCCTCGCGGACGTCGAGCAGGGCGACTTCGGTGCCGGCGAGCAGGGCCTGGCGAATGTCCTCGGCGGTGCGGATGGCGGTCATGGTGTGGCGGTCTCCTGGGACAGGTCCCACAGGTTGGGCAGCTGGCGATTGGTGTAGCCGGAGATGAAGGGCTTTTCCTGGCCATCCGCGGCATAGACGGCGCGGCGCACGGCGCCGATGTTGCCGCCATAGACGTGGATGCTGATGGAGGTGCGGTCGGCATAGGCGTTGCTGACCTGGTGGATGTCGCCCACCCGCGGCGAGACCGCTTCCACCTGGCCCGGCTCCAGGCGCACGGGCGCGCCTTCCGGCAGCAGGCGGCCGGCGGGGTCGCGGGCGAAGCTCTGGGCGGTCTCGGCGCCGCGCAGCATGCCGATCAGGCCCCAGGTGCGGTGGTCATGCACCGGGGTGGCCTGGCCCGGCCCCCAGACGAAACTCACCACCGAGAAGCGCTGGCGGGCATCGGCATGCAGCAGGTACTGGCTGTAGCGCTCGGGGCGGGGCAGGGCGCAGTCCTCGGGCAGCCAGTCGTCATGGCGGACCAGTTCGCCGAGCAGGGCGGCGCCGCGCTGCAGCAGCTGCGGTTCGGCAGGGTGTTCGTCGACCAGGGTGGCGAGGTCATGCAGGAACAGGCGCAGGCGGTCGAGCCTAAGGGTCATGGAGGGCTCCACGGATGAGACGGGTGGGCGATGACGGCCATTAAAGCAAGGCTGGCGCCCAGCACCTTAGATCGATTGGTTCTGTGCTGAAAACCATAATTCGCATATTTTTTAGTTTAGGTTATCCATAGTGTGCATATTAGGTTATGCGCAATCGATATTTCCGTCTCGGCGACTCCCAACGTTAGGTTCTAAGCAGACCAGGGCAACGCCCGTCGCCCTGGCGCCTCTTCTGCTTCTGGAGCCGCTGCATGACCGCCTTCCACAATGCCCTCGTCAGCGTCCGCGCCCAGGTGTCCGCCGCCGAATGGGAGGCGCGGGTCAAACTCGCCGCCGCCTATCGCCTGGCCGCCCGCGAACGCTGGACCGACCATATCTACACCCATTTCTCGCTACGGGTGCCGGGGCCGGACGCGCACTTCCTCATCAATCCCTTCGGCCAGACCTTCGACGAGATCACCGCCTCCTCGCTGGTGAAGGTGGACATCGACGGCGAGATCGTCCTCGACCCCACCGGGCTGGGCATCAACCCGGCCGGCTACGTGATCCACAGCGCCATCCATCGCGCCCAGCCGGACCTCCATGCGGTGCTGCACACCCATACCGCGGCAGGCATCGGCGTGTCCGCCCAGCGCGGCGGACTGCTGATGATTTCCCAGCACGCCATGAGATTCTTTGGCCGCCTGGCCTATCACGGCTACGAGGGCGTGGCCCTGGATCTGGACGAGCAGAGTCGACTGGTGGCCGACCTCGGGGCGCACCCGGCGATGATCCTCTGCAACCATGGGCTGCTCACCGTGGGCGCAAGTCTGGAAGAGGCCTTCTGGCACCTCTATTACCTGGAGCGTTCATGCGCGGCGCAACTGGCGGCCCAGAGCGGCGGTGCCGAACTGGTGATCGCCGCGGACGCCGTCGCCCAGAAGGTCAGCGATCTCATCCCCGGCAATCTGGCGCGCGGCGCCCATATTCGTCACTGGGACGCGGCGGTGCGCCAGCTGGAGCGCCACGAGGGCCGGGAGTACGCGCAATGAAGCGACTGCTCGCCACGCTGGGCCTGACGCTATTGCTGGGACAGGCCCAGGCGGCTCCGGATCTTTCCGGGGTGACCCTGGTACTGGGCGACCAGGCCCGGGGACTGCGCGCCATGATGGAAGCCGCCGGGACCCTCGAAGGCGCGCCCTATAGCTATCGCTGGGCCAACTTCCAGGGCGCCGCGCCGCTGTTCGAGGCCCAACGCGTTGGCGCGGTGGACACCTCTTACGCCGGTGACCTGCCGGTGCTGATGGCCGCGTCCGGCGGCGTGCCGCTCAAGCTCATCGCCACCAATGTCGGCTATCCCCAGGCCAATGGGCTGCTGGTGCAGGCTGATTCACCGATCCGTTCGGTCAGGGACCTCAAGGGGCGCACCGTGGTGGTGTCCTCGGCCAAGGGCAGCATCTCCCAGCACCTGCTCTATGCCGCACTGGAGGAGGCCGGACTCAAGCGTGAGGACGTGACGGTCAAGTTCGTGCTACCCACCGATGCCAGTGCCGCCTTCAACGCCGGGCAGATCGAGGCCTGGGCGACCTTCGATCCCTATCTGGGCATCGCCGAGCAGCACGGCGCCCGGCTGCTGCGCGACGGCCAGGGGCTGACCACTGCCCTGGGCTTTCTCACTGCCACGCCAGCGTCGCTGGAGGATCCAGCCAAGCGCGCCGCCATCGCCGATTTCGCCGGGCGCCTGGCCCAGGCACGGGCCTGGGCAGTCGCTCATCCGCGGGACTATGCCCGGGTCTACGCCGAATTGACGCGCCTGCCGGAAGGCGCCGCGGTGGCCATCTCCACCCGCACCTCCCACGGCTTGCGCCCGGTGCAGCCGGCGGACCTTGTCGCGGTGCAGCAGGTGGCCGATCTCTTCAGCGAACTCCAGGTGCTGCCCAAGCCGATCGACGTCGCCGCCCTGGCCGATGCCAGTGTCTTTACCCAGGAAGCCAAACCATGACTCTCATCCGCCGTACCCTGCTGGCGCTACCGCTGCTGCTCGCCGCCAGCGCGGCCCTGGCCGCCGAGCCTCTGACCCTGCGCATCGCCGACCAGAAGGGCAACATGCGCGCCCAGCTGGAGGCCGCCGATGGCCTGCGCGACCTGCCGGGTTATCGCATTCAGTGGGCGGAATTTCCCGCCGCCGCGCCCCTGGCCGAGGCGCTCAATGCCGGCGCGGTGGATGCCGGCATCATCGGCGATGGTCCGCTGCTGTTCGCCCTGGCTGCCGGCGCGCCGGTCAAGGCCATGGCCGTGGACAAGTCCGATCCCTATGGTACGGCGGTGATCGTGCCACGCGACTCGCCGCTGCGCAGCGCGGCTGATCTCAAGGGCAAGCGCATCGCCACCGGGCGTGGCTCCATCGGCCACTACATCGCCCTCAAGGCGCTGGACTCGGTGGGCCTGACGGCCAAGGACGTGAGCTTTCGCTTCCTCGGCCCGGTGGACGCCAAGATGGCCCTGGCCAATGGCTCGGTGG
Organism: Pseudomonas sp. MS15a(2019); assembly: GCF_013277805.1. NCBI lineage: Bacteria > Pseudomonadati > Pseudomonadota > Gammaproteobacteria > Pseudomonadales > Pseudomonadaceae > Pseudomonas > Pseudomonas sp. MS15a(2019). The sequence continues at coordinate 114,218 of NZ_VBTN01000004.1, read as the reverse complement.
ATGCCTGGGCGACCTGGGAGCCCTATACCGCCCAGGCCGAACAGGTCGACGGCGCCCGGGTGCTGGTCAACGGCCGTGGGCTCTGGGCGGGCAACAGCTTCCTGGCTGCCACCGACACGGCTCTGGCCGATCCGGCTCGGCGCGCGGCATTGCAGGACTACCTCAATCGTCTGGCCGCTGCCCAGCGCTGGGGCTACGCCCACCTCGACAGCTATGCCAAGACCCTGGCGCAGATCATCGGCTTTCCCGAGGCGGTGGCCCGTCTGCAATTCGAAAGACGCCACCTGCATTGGGAGCCCATCGACCGCCAGGTGGTGGCCGACCAGCAGGCGGCAGCGGATTTCTACCATCGCAGTGGCCTGATTCCGCAGCGGTTGGATGCACAGAGGACCTTCGCGGAGGGGTTTCAGGTAGCCAAGCCGGACCAGCCGCGGCAGGCGGCGCGGGAGTAGGGCAGTGGTTCAGGTGTCCCTGGCCCGTTGGGCTTCGCTTTGCTCAGCGCCAACCTACGGACCAGGCGCCAGGTAGTGGGAGTGGTTCCATCAGAGCTCAGCGCCAACCTACGTACGCTAGCGCCCCCTCTCCCTTTGGGAGAGGGCTGGGGTGAGGGAAAAGCCACACCGCCACTCGGCCTATCCATATAACCCATCCTTATTTCAAAAACGCTGAACAACTTTATTAGGCTATAAGCCAATTCCATGGATGAGCGTGCCACGATGCCCTTACGTTTTCCCTTCACCCGTCGTCCCCTGGCTTTGGGACTCGCCGTCAGCCTGCTCACCGGGCTGATCGCCGCACCCCAGGCGGCCCAGGCCGAGGGTACCCTGCGCATCTCCGAACAATTCGGCGTGTCCTATGTGATCCTCCATGTGCTGCGTGACCAGCAGCTGATCGAGAAGCACGGCAGGCAGGAGGGCGTCGACATCAAGGTCGACTGGATAAAGCTGTCCGGTGGCGCGGCCGTCAACGAGGCGGTTCTGTCGGGGGCGGTGGACGTAGGCTCCGCCGGGCTCGGACCGCTGTTCACGCTCTGGGACCGCACCCATGGTCGGCAGAACGTCAAGGCCGTGGCCAGCCTGGGGGCTTTTCCCAACTACCTGGTCACTAACAACCCGCAGGTGAAGACCCTGGCCGACTTCACCGCCAAGGACCGCATCGCCGTACCGGCGGTCAACGTCTCGGTGCAATCGCGCTTCCTGCAGTACGCCGCCGCCCAGGCCTTCGGCGAGAAGAACTGGAATCGCCTGGATCCCCTGACCGTGGCGGTGCCCCATCCGGATGCCACCGCCGCGGTGATCTCCGGTGGTACCGAGATCAACAGCCATTTCGCCAATCCACCGTTCCAGGAGCAGGAACTGGCCAGCGGCAAGGTGCACAAGGTGCTCAGTTCCTATGACGTGCTCGGCGGGGCCGTCTCGCCCAACCTGGTGTTCGTCACCGAGAAATTCCGCCGGGACAATCCCAAGACCTACAAGGCCTTCCGCGAGGCGCTGATCGAGGCCGGGCAGATCATCGAGAAGGACAAGGCCGCCGCCGCCCGTACCTACGTGAAGGTCGAGAATTCACGTCTCGATCCGGCACTGATCCAGCAGATCATCGAAAGCCCCGAGGTCAACTTCGACACGGCGCCGCAGAACACCCTGAAGCTGGCGGAGTTCATGTATCGCATCGGGGCCATCCGCAACCAGCCCAGCAGCTGGCAGGACTATTTCTTCGTCGATGCGCCCAACCAGAAGGGCAGCTGATCCCTTTTCCCTTACGGGTTCCACCGGACCACCGGACGAGCCCTCGACATCTCGAGGTCTCCCATGGCTATTCCCCCGATTTTCCAGCGCCTTGGGCTGCTCCTGGCGAGCACGACCTTGGCGCTGTCCGCCCAGGCGGCCGAGCTGCAGAAGATTCGCCTCGGCATCAACGACAGTCCGCAGAACGCTGCCTTGGAGCGCGCCGCCGAGCTGGCGCGGGAAAGGGGCGTGGCGGTGGAGATCGTCGCCTTCAGCGACTGGAACACGCCGAATCTGGCGCTCGCCCATGGCGACATCGACGTCAACTACTTCCAGCATCAACCCTTCCTGGAAAATGCCAATGCCCAGAACGGCTACGGCCTGGTGCCCATCGCCTACGGGGTGGAAAACAAGGTCGGCCTCTATTCCAAACGCGTGAAAAGCTTTGCCGAGGTGCCGGACGGCGCCACCGTGGCGGTGGCTGACGATCCGGTCAACCAGGGGCGCGGGCTGCACCTCTATGCCCGCGCCGGCCTGATCCAGCTCCGGCCCGACGCCGGACCCAAGGCCAGCCTGCAGGACATCGTCGCCAATCCCAAGCAACTGAAATTCATCGAGCTGCCCGGGCCACAACTGGCGCGGGTGCTGGACGACGTGACCCTGGCGCAGAGCTATCCCTCGCACATCCTCGCGGCCGGCACGACGGATCCCAACAGCGCGCTGCTGTTCAGCGATGACGAGGCCAGCGGCCACCTCTATGCCCTGAGATTCGTGACCAAGCCGGAAAAGGCGGATGACCCGGCGATTCGTACCTTCATCCAGGTGTTCCAGAACGATCCGCGGGTGCGCGAGGCCATCGCCCAGGCCTATGGCAATCCGCAGCTCTACAGCCTGGCCTGGCTGAATCGACAGGAGGCTGCCCGATGAACACTGCCCTGCGTAAACCCGCCGCGGCGGCGCAGCCGCCCCTCGAACCCCAAGCCGCCTCCGCGCGCGAGCATCTGCGCCTGAGCGGGGTGCAGAAGGTCTATACCGGCGGCGCGCTGCCGGTGACCGCCCTGGCGGACATCGACCTCAGCATCGCGCGTGGCGAGATCTTCGGCATCATTGGCCGCAGTGGCGCCGGCAAGTCCAGCCTGATCCGCACCCTCAATCGCCTGGAAGACGTCAGTGCCGGCCAGGTGCTGGTCGACGGCGTCGACATCGGCACCCTGCAGGGCGACCGGCTGGTAGCGCTGCGGCGGCGCATCGGCATGATCTTCCAGCACTTCAATCTGCTGGCCTCGCAGACGGTGCTGGAGAACCTGGCGCTGCCGCTCAAGGCCGCCGGTTTTCGTCGTGACGAGATCGAAGCCCGGGCCCGGGAATTGCTGGAACTGGTGGGCCTGCAGGGCAAGGAGCAGGTCTATCCCTCCCGTCTGTCCGGCGGCCAGAAGCAGCGGGTGGGCATCGCCCGTGCCCTGATGCTCAAGCCCGAGCTGCTGCTCTGCGACGAGGCCACCTCGGCGCTGGACCCGGAGACCACCCAGTCGATCCTGGCGCTGTTGCAGGACATCAATCGCCGCCTGGGGCTGACCATCGTGCTCATCACCCACGAGATGGCGGTGATTCGCCAGATCTGCGACCGGGTGGTGGTGCTGGAGCACGGGCGTATCGTCGAACAGGGACCGGTGTGGCAGCTGTTCGGCGCACCCCAGGCGGAGGCCACCCGGGCGCTGCTGGCCCCCCTGGCGGCCCAGCTGCCGGCGGATCTGGCCAGGCGGCTCGCTGCCACCCGGCAGTCTGGTGCCCGGGCCGTGTTGGAGCTCCACTACGACGGCCAGGGCGCGGAGCCTGACTTCCAGGCGCTGGGCCAGGCCCTCGGCGCACCGGTCGAACTGCTGCATGGCGGTATCGACCGCATCCAGGGGCATGCCCTGGGCCGCCTGCTGGTGGCGACCGCAGCACCGGAGCGACGGCCGGCCAGCTTCCTGACCCAGACCGGGTTGTTTGCCCGGGCGGAGGTGCTGGGCTATGTCTGACTTCATGCTCAAGGCGCTGTGGAAGGCCTTTCTCGATACCCTGACCATGGTCAGCGTGTCCGCGGCCATCGTCTGGTTCGCCGGTATCGCCCTGGCGGTGGTGCTGGTCACCACCGGACGTGGCGCCATCTTCGCCGCGCCGACCCTCAACCGGGTACTGGGCACGGTGATCAACGCCTTTCGCGCCACGCCCTTCATCATCCTGCTGGTGGCCCTGATCCCGCTGACGCGGCTGATCACCGGTACCACCATCGGCGTCTGGGCGGCGGTGGTGCCCATCACCCTCAGCGCCACGCCGTTCTTCGCCCGCATCGCCGAGGTCAGCCTGCGCGAGGTCGGCGGCGGGGTGATCGAGGCGGCCCAGGCGCTGGGTTGCGAGCGACGCCACATCGTCTTCAACGTGCTGCTGCCGGAGGCACTGCCCGGCATCATCGGCGGCTTCACCGTGACCCTAGTGGCCATGATCGGCGCCTCGGCCATGGCCGGCGCCATAGGCGCGGGCGGTCTCGGCGACCTGGCGATCCGCTACGGTTACCAGCGCTACGACACCCAGGTGATGGCCGTGGTGATCGCCATCCTGGTGGTGCTGGTGTGCGGCATCCAGTTCATCGGCGATCGCTACGTGCGGCACCTGCGGGCGCGTTAACTCCTCGTTCTTTCCCCTGCGACGCCCGGAGCGGCCTTTGGTCCTCCGGGCGTCGTCGTTTTCGATATTGGACAGTCATCGGGCAAAAGCCCAGGCCAGAGCCTCTGCCTGCTGTTGCGGAGGAGACAGGGACCCAACAGCTGCCTGGGTCGAAACAGCCTGTCGATGCCAAGATTTTCTTTTAAATTATTGATTTGTAAGGATTATTTTTGTTGGTCCGGTTCTTGATTAGTCCAGGGTAGCCATCATCTCGACCGCCCTCGACGGCGGCGTCACCTGGAGGAAACAACCGTGTCCCACGTCCCCGTCAAATTCGCCTATTGGGTCCCCAACGTCAGCGGCGGCCTGGTGGTCAGCACCATCGAGCAGCGCACCCACTGGGGCATCGACTACAACCGCAAGCTGGCCCAGCTCGCCGAGCAGGCCGGTTTCGACTATGCCCTGACGCAGATCCGTTTCACCGCCGGCTACGGCGCCGAGTACCAGCATGAATCGGTGGCCTTCAGCCATGCGTTGCTGGCCGCCACCGAGCGGCTCAAGGTGATCGCCGCCATCCTGCCCGGCCCCTGGAATCCGGCGCTGGCGGCCAAGCAGCTGGCGACCATCGACCAGCTCACCAATGGCCGGGTCGCCATCAACCTGGTGTCCGGCTGGTTCAAGGGCGAATTCCACGGCATCGGCGAGCCCTGGCTCGACCACGACGAGCGCTACCGGCGCTCCGAGGAATTCATCCGCGCCCTCAAGGGCATCTGGACCCAGGACAGCTTCAGCTTCGCCGGCGACTTCTATCGCTTCCGTAACTACACCCTCAAACCCAAGCCGCTGCAGCAGCCGCACCCGGAGATCTTCCAGGGTGGCAGCTCCCGCGCCGCACGGGACATGGCGGCGCGGGTCTCCGACTGGTACTTCACCAACGGCAACACCCCCGAGGGTATCCGCGCCCAGGTCGAGGACCTGCGCGCCAAGGCCGCGGCGAACGGTCATTCGATCAAGGTCGGCGTCAATGCCTTCGTCATCGCCCGGGACACCGAGGCCGAGGCCCGCGCGGTGCTCGACGAGATCATCGCCAAGGCCAACCCGGAGGCGGTCCAGGCTTTCGGTCATGAGGCGCGCAATGCCGGCGCGGCCAGTCCGGAAGGCGAGGGCAACTGGGCCAAGTCCAGCTTCGAAGACCTGGTGCAGTACAACGACGGCTTCAAGACCAACCTGATCGGCACCCCCGAGCAGATCGCCGAGCGCATCGTCGCCCTCAAGGCGGTGGGCGTGGACCTGGTGCTGGCGGGTTTCCTGCACTTCCAGGAAGAGGTGGAGTACTTCGGCCGGCGGGTGCTGCCGCTGGTGCGCGAACTCGAAGCCCGGGCCGCGGCCCAGGCGGCGGCCTAGACCATGGGCGCGAGCCTGGCCACGCGTCCGGTCCTTCTGGAGGTCAGCGACTTGGCGCTGGCCTTCGGCGGGGTCACGGCCTTCGCCGAGGTCGGCTTCCAGGTTCGCGAAGGCAAGATCTGCGCCCTCATCGGGCCCAATGGCGCCGGCAAGAGTTCGTTGCTCAACGTGATCAACGGCCTCTACCGACCGCAGCGGGGCAGGGTACGGCTGGCCGGTAGCAGTGCGGCGCTGCGCCGCCCGCAGGCCGCGGCCCACGCCGGAGTGGCGCGCACCTTCCAGAATCTGGCGCTGTTCAAGAGCATGAGCGTGCTTGACAACGTGCTCACCGGGCGCGGCCGCCATCGGCGGGCCTCCTGGCTGGAGCAGGCCCTAAGCCTGGGCCGCGCCCCGGCCGAAGAGCGGGCGCAACGGGCAGTGGCCGAGCGGGCACTGGATTTCCTGCAACTGGGGGCCTGGCGCGACGCTGCCGTGGGCAGCCTGCCCTATGGCCTGCAGAAGCGCGTGGAGCTGGCCCGGGCGCTGGCGGCCGAGCCGCGGCTGTTGCTGCTGGACGAACCCATGGCCGGGATGAACGCCAAGGAGAAGCGCGAGCTGAGCGGCTACATCCAGGCCATCAACCGCGAGCACGGGGTCACCGTGGTGCTGATCGAGCACGACATCCAGGTGGTGATGCAGCTGGCGGATCACGTGGTGGTGCTGGACTACGGTCGTCTTATCGCCGACGGCGCACCCGCCGTGGTGCGCCGGGATCCGGCGGTGATCGCCGCCTATCTCGGGACCCCTCACTAGAAGTTGTTGACGATCTGCTGCGCGTCGGCCAACCGGCGTTGGAAAGACCTTCGGAATGCTCATTTACCACTCGTAAACTCCGCTTCCTCAGGCCTTTCCGCCTTGTTTGGCTCTAGCTCGCGAGATCGTAAACAGCTTCTAAGGACACTGGACGCCTCAGGGAGAAAACCATGGCGTTTTTCTTGGAAGTCTTGCTCGGCGGCCTGCTCGCCGGGGTGATGTATGCCCTGGTGGCCCTGGGCTTCGTGCTCATCTACCGGGCCTCGGGCGTGTTCAACTTCGCCCAGGGCGCCATGCTGCTGTTCGCCGCCCTGACCTACGTCAGCTTGGTGGAGCGCGGGCTGCCCGGCTGGCTGGCGCTGCTCAGCACCCTGGGCGTCATGGTGCTGCTGGCGGTGGCGGTGGAGCGCACGGTGCTGCGGCCGCTGGTGAATCGCTCGCCGCTGGTGCTGTTCATGGCCACCCTGGGCCTGGCCTATTTCCTCGAGGGCGCCGCCCAGGCGTTGTGGGGCGCCCAGGTGCATGGTCTGGACCTGGGTATCGAGGATACCCCGCTGGAGGTGGGCGATCTCTTGCTGTCGACCTTCGACCTGTTCGCCGCGGCGGTGGCGGCGGTGCTGGTGATCGGACTGTCGCTGCTGTTCGAGCGCACCCGCTTGGGCATCTCCCTGCGCGCCGTGGCCGACGATCCCTTGGCGGCCCAGGCAGTGGGCATTCGTCTGCCGCGCATCTGGGTGCTGGTGTGGGCGGTGGCCGGTTGCGTCGGCCTGGTGGCGGGCCTGCTCTGGGGCGCGCGGCTGGGAGTGCAGTTCTCGCTGTCGCTGATCGTGCTCAAGGCGCTGCCGGTGCTGATCATCGGCGGCTTCTCCTCGGTCACCGGGGCCATCGTCGGCGGCCTGCTGATCGGTGCCAGCGAAAAACTCGCCGAGGTTTATCTCGGCCCCCTCATCGGCGGCGGCCTGGAGAACTGGTTTCCCTATGCCTTCGCCCTGGTATTCCTGCTGATTCGACCGGTCGGCCTGTTCGGCGAACCCACGGTCGAGCGCGTCTAGAGGACTTCCCATGACCACCTCCCTCGACGCCCTGACGGCGCGTCCGCTGTCCCCCCGTGCCCCTGCGCTGCGACCCGCTCGCCTGGCGCTGGTCGCGCTCCTGGCCTTGGCCTGCGGTGTGGTGCCCTGGGTCGGCACCGACTACCTGTTCAATGCCCTGCTGATTCCCTTTCTGGTGCTGGCCTTGGCCGGGCTGGGGCTCAATCTGCTCACCGGCTATGCCGGCCAGCTGTCGCTGGGCTCGGCCGCCTTCATGGCGGTGGGCGCCTTCGCCACCTACAACCTGCAGGTGCGCCTGGGCTGGCCCCTGCCGCTGTGCCTGTTCGCCGGTGGCTTGCTGGCAGCCCTGGTGTCGCTGCTGTTCGGCCTGCCCAGCCTGAGGATTCGCGGCTTCTACCTGATCGTCTCCAGCCTGGCCGCGCAGTTTTCTATCCTCTGGGCCCTGACCCGCTTCGACTGGTTTTCCCATGGCAGTGCCTCGGGGGTGATCAGCGCGCCGCCGCTGGTGTTGCTGGGCCAGGACTTCAGCGGGCCGCTGGGGCGCTATCTGGCCACCCTGGTGGTGGTGCTGGCGCTGTTCGCCTTCGCGGCGCGACTGGTGCACGGCGAACTCGGCCGGACCTGGATGGCGGTCCGTGACCGCGAGACGGCCGCCGCGGTGATGGGCCTGTCAGTGGTCCGGGCCAAGCTGCTGGCCTTCGCCCTGAGTGGCTTCTACCTGGGCATCGCCGGTGCGCTCTGGGCCTTCACCTACCTGGGCACCGTCGAGCCCCATGGCTTCGACCTGAGTCGCTCTTTCCAGATCCTCTTCATCGTCATCCTCGGTGGACTCGGCAGCCTGGCCGGCAGCCTCTATGGGGCCGCCTTCATGGTGCTGTTTCCGCTGCTGCTCTCCAACCTGGCCGGCTGGCTACCCGCTGACCTCATCGCCGCCGGCCAGCTGGAGAACCTGCAGAAGATGGCCTTCGGCGCCCTGATCATCCTGGTGCTGATCAAGGAACCCGAGGGCCTGACCCGCCTGGCCACCCGCGGCTGGCAACGCCTGTGCCGCCGCTGACATCCCGTTTGCCGGCGAGAAGGCTCGCCGGTCTCACACCTTCACAAGGCCCACACCCCCAACAAGGAAAGTCCCCATGTGCAAACGTCATCTGCTCGGCAGCCTCGTCCTGGCCCTGGGCCTCACCACCCTCGGTCCGGTCCAGGCCGCCGGCGAGCAATACTTCCCGCTGCAGAGCTATCGCGTCGGCCCCTATGCCGCCGGTGGCACCGGCTTCTTCGGTGGCTTCATCGACTATATGAAATACGTCAACGCCAACGGCGGGGTGAATGGCGTCAAGCTGGTGTGGAGCGAATGCGAGACCGAATACATCGTCGAGAAGGGCGTGGAGTGCTATGAGCGCCTGAAGAATGGGCGGAACGGCGCGCCCGCGGCCGCCACCAATCCGCTGTCGGTGGGCATCGCCTACGCCACCCTGGAAAGGTCCACCGCCGACCGGCTGCCGCTGATCACCATCAACCATGGCCGTACCGATTCCACGGACGGCAGCGTCTTTCCCTATGTCTTCCCGCTGCAGCTCAATCCCTATTCGGAGGTCTCGGCCATCCTCAACTGGATCGCCCTGCAGGGCGGCGGGGTCGATAGCCTCAAGGGCAAGAAGATCGTCACCCTCTACCATGGCTCGCCCTACGGCAAGGAAACCAACGAGGTGCTGCAGCAGCTGGCGGATCGCTACGGCTTCGCGCTGACCCTGCTGGAGGTACCGCATCCGGGCAACGAGCAGCAATCCCAGTGGCTCAACATCCGCCGCATCAAGCCCGATTGGGTGATCCTGCGCGGCTGGGGGGTGATGAATCCGGTGGCGATCAAGACCGCGCAGAAAGTTGGTTATCCGGTCGACCACATCATCGGCAACATCTGGAGCAATTCCGAGGAAGACGTGCGGCCAGCCGGGGCGGCGGCCAAGGGCTTCCTGGCCATCACCACCCACCCCTCGGGCACCGACTTCCCGGTGCTGCAGGGCATCGCGCGCGACGTGGTGGCCAAGGGGCAGAGTGACCTCGCCGATCCCAAGCGCTTCGGCACCGTCTACTACAACCTCGGCGTGGTCAACGGCATCCTCAACGTCGAGGCGCTGCGCCTGGCCCAGGCCAAGTACGGTGACAAACCCCTCAGCGGCGAGCAGGTGCGCTGGGGTTTCGAGCACTTGAACCTGGACGATGCCCGCCTGCAGGCCCTGGGCGCCAAGGGCTTGGTGCAGCCGCTCAAGCTCTCCTGCGCCGACCACGAAGGCGGCGGCGCCATCCGCATCCAGCAGTGGGATGGCGAGAAATGGCAGCTGGTGAGCGACTGGGTGCAGGCCGATCGCGCCTTCCTGCGACCGATCATCGAGGCCTCGGCCAGGCAGTACGCCAAGGAAAAGGGCATCACGCCGCGTGACTGCAGCAAGGAGGGCTGAGACATGACGACCACCCCCTTGCTGGCGGTCGAGGCCATCGAAGTCCGTTACGACGGCGCCATCCTGGCCGTCGATGGCGTCAGTCTGCAGGTCGGCCAGGGCCAGGTCGTGGCCTTGCTCGGCGCGAATGGCGCCGGCAAGAGCACCACGCTCAAGGCCATCTCGGGGCTGCTCGGCGCCGCCCGCGGTAGCCTGGTCCGCGGTGCCATCCGCTATGCGGGGCAGGACCTCGCGGGCCAGTCGGCCGATGCCCGGGTCCGCGCCGGCCTGGTCCAGGTGCTGGAGGGCCGCCACTGCTTCGGGCGGCTCAGCGTGGAAGAGAATCTGCTCAGCGGTGGCTTCGTTCGCCGCCTTGGGCGCGCCGCGCAGCGGGAGGAGCTGGAGCGTATCTATGCCTGGTTTCCGCGCCTGGCTGGCAAGCGCCGACAGCTGGCGGGCCTGACCTCCGGTGGCGAGCAGCAGATGATCGCCCTGGGTCGCGCCCTCATGGCGCGGCCTCGCCTGCTGCTGCTGGACGAACCCTCCATGGGCCTGGCGCCGCTACTGGTGGAGGAGATCTTCGCCAGCGTCGCCCGGCTCAATCGGGAGGAGGGCCTGAGTGTGCTGATGGCCGAGCAGAACAGTGCCATCGCCCTGGACTATGCCCATCAGGCCTTCGTGCTGGAAAGCGGGCGGGTGGTGCAGTCCGGCGTGCCCGGTACGGGCCTGACGCGCGAGGCGGTGCAGGCGGCCTACCTGGGGGTGGGCTAAGCTTCCGCAACGACCAGGGAGCCCGCGCCATGAACAAGACCTCCTACAACGCCATCGCCGATACCTTTCGCCAGGCCCGCGTCAGCCTCAGGGACGACGAGCGTCGCTACCTGGAGGTGCTCCTGGAAAAGCTCGAGCCCGGCGCCACCCTGCTCGACCTGGGCTGTGGCACCGGCACCCCGGTCGCCGCCGCCATCCTCGCCCAGGGGCATCGCGTGCTCGGGGTCGATCAGGCGGCCGCCATGCTGGCCCATGCGCGGCGGGAATTTCCCAAGCAACGCTGGATCGAGGCGCGGTTGGAAACCTACGCCTGCGCCGAACCCTACCAGGGCGCACTGCTGTGGGATTCGCTGTTTCATCTGGAGCGCCGCTGGCACGCGACCCTCCTGGCGCGGGTGATCGCCGGGCTTCCGCAAGGGGGACGGCTGATGCTGACGGCGGGCGGCTCGGCGGCGGATGCCTTCGTCGATACCATGTTCGACCAGCCGTTCTTCTATGACTCCCACCCACCGGAGGAGCTGCGTGCCCTGCTCGTGGCGCAGGGCGTGCGCATCCTCATCGACGAACTCATGGACCTGCCCGACGGGGGGCGGAACCGGGGGTGCTGCGCCTTCGTCGTGGAAAAGCTCTGACGCTCCAAGAGAACGAGGCTTCGATCAGTCCTTCCAGCCCGGCTGGTAGAGGGTGCCATGGGCCTGGTCCAGGGCAGCGCGGACCTTGGGCGAGTGCTGGTAGACATCGATCAGCTTGGCCAGGCGTGGATCGTCCTTGTTGTCCGGGCGAGCGACGAACTGGATGACGTACTCGGGGTGGTCAAGGCCATCGAACAGCAGGGCCTGGTTGGGATCGATGGTCTTGGCCAGGCGCAGATAGTGGGGATAGCCCTGGGCCACGTCGACGTCGTCCAGGGAGCGGGCCAGCTGCACGGCTTCCAGCTCGACGATCTGGATATCGCGGGGATTGCCGGTGATGTCCGCCAGGGTGGCGTGGTAGCCGACGCCGGGCTTCAAGGTGATGAAGCCGGCCTTCTCCAGCAGCAACAGGCCACGGCCGCCATTGATGGCATCGTTGGCGATGGCCACCCGCGCCCCTTTGGGCACCTCGGCCAGGGTCCGGTACTTCTTCGAATAGAGCCCGACGTTGTTGATGATCCCCGGCGCCACCGCCACCAGGTCATAGCCGGCGGTGCGCTTGGCGTTCTCCAGAAAGGGGATGTGCTGGTAGTAGTTGGCGTCGATGTCGTGGTTGGCGAGACTGGTGTTGGGGGCGATCCAGTCGCTGAATTCGACGATCTCCACGTCCACGCCGGCAGCCTTGGCCTCCTGCACCGCCACTTCCAGGGGCGGGGCGAAGGCGGCGGTGGTACCGATCTTGAGGGGGGCAGCCAGGGCTGCGGTGCTGAAGAGGCCGAGGGCGAACAGCAGAGGTTTGAGGCGGGTCATGGGGCGTCCTTGAAGGGTCAGTCCTGGCGGAAACGACTGCCGAAGTGGCGGCTGTCGAGGTGGTCACCGCGGCCGAACAGCTTGTGTCTGAAGCTGCCCTCGGCGTAGGCGGTCTTGTAGCGTCCCCGGCTCTGCAACTCCGGGATCACCAGATCGATGAAGTCGCCGTAGCACTCCGGGGTAACGGTGCGGGCGAGGTTGAAGCCGTCCAGCCCGGTTTCGTCGATCCAGCCGAGCAGGGCATCGGCCACCTGCCCGGGATCGCCGACCAGGGTGGTGTAGCGGCCACCCAGGGCGTGCTGCTCCAGGAGCTTGCGGCGGGTCCAGCCGGCGTCCTTGGCCACCAGGCGCTGGAGCGCCGATTCGATGGCCTCGGTCCGTTGCGGGCGGATGGGTTCGTCGAGGCCATAGGTGGCCAGGTCGATGCCCACCGAGGCTGAGTGGTGGGCCACGCCGGCCTCGGCGCTGGCATAGCTCAGGTATTCGGCGTGCTTGTCGCGGGCCTCGGCGGCGGTGGGGGCGACGATCACCGTGAGGCCCATGAACAGCTTGACGTCATCCGCGCGCCGGCCGGCGGCCACTGCCGCGCCACGGACGCGCTCGACCTGGGCGCGGGTGGCGGCCTGGTCCTGCCCGGAGATGAACACGCACTCGGCGTGGCGCCCGGCAAAGGCCAGGCCGCGATCCGAGGAGCCGGCCTGGAACAGCACCGGGGTGCGCTGCCGCGAGGGCTCGCAGAGGTGATAGCCCTCGACGTCGAAGAATTCGCCATGGTGTTCGACCTTGCGCACCCGCTCCGGGCGCGCATAGATCCGCTGGGCACGGTCACGGACCACCGCATCGTCGGCCCAGCTGCCTTCGAGCAGCTTGTAGAGCACTTCCAGGTATTCATCGGCCTGGTCGTAGCGGCGGTCGTGGGCGATCTGCCGGTCCAGGCCCATGGCGCGGGCGGCGCTGTCCAGGTAGCCGGTGACGATGTTCCAGCCGACGCGGCCTTCGCTCAGGTGATCCAGGGTCGAAAGACGGCGGGCGAAGGGGTAGGGCGGCTCATAGGTGAGGTTGGCGGTCAGGCCAAAGCCCAGGTGCCGAGTGCTGGCGGCCATGGCCGAGACCAGCAGGAAGGGGTCATTGACCGGCAACTGGATGGACTCGCGCAGGGTCAGGTCGACGTTGCCGCCATAGACGTCGTAGACACCGAGGATGTCGGCGATGAACAGGCCGTCGAACAACCCGCGCTCCAGCAGCTGAGCTAGCTCGGTCCAGTAGCCCAGGGTGTGGTAGCGACTGGAGGTGTCCCGTGGATGGGTCCAGAGGCCATGATTGATGTGGCCCACGGTGTTCATGTTGAAGGCGTTGAGCAGCACCTGCTTGGCGGGGGCGGTCATGGGGCGGGCGCCCCTGCGGGGAGAAAGGTCCGGAGCACAGCCATGGGATCCTCGGGGTAAAGGCGAAAGGAGAGATCCGGTGGTCCGGTGGTTATACGTTAGCCGCTAGCTAACCGACGCTTTAAATAGCCTTTTGGAATATAGTTAAGGCGTTCATGGGTATGTCGCTCCCCTCTAACCAAATTCCAAATCGGTATCAATCTGACCTTTGCCTATTCCTTATCGTGGCCGGCATCCATTCGCCGTCCACTGAGGAATTCATGGCCGCTATCCGCCTTTCGTTCCGCTCAGGCTTCCGCCGGGGGCTGCTCGCCCTGGGTCTGCTAAGCCTCGCCTACGCCGCCCAGGCCGATACCAGTCTGCGCATCGGCTACCAGAAATCCTCCACCTTGCTGGTACTGCTCAAGGAGCAGGGCACCCTGGAACGGGATCTGGCGGCCAGGGGCATCACCGTCAGCTGGCATGAGTTCTCCAGCGGTCTGCCGCTGCTGGAGGCCCTCAACGTCGGCAATGTGGATCTCTCCGCCGACGTCGCCGACACCGTGCCGGTGTTCGCCCAGGCGGCGGGTGCCAAGCTCACCTATTTCGCTCGGGAGACGCCCTCGCCCCAGGCCCAGGCCATCGTGGTTCCGCAGGATTCGCCGCTGGAGACGCTGGCTGATCTCAAGGGCAAGCGCGTCGCCGTGACCAAGGCCGCCGGTAGCCACTATCTGCTGATCGCCGCCTTGCAGAAGGCCGGTCTGACCTTTGCCGACATCCAGCCCGCCTATCTCACCCCCGCCGACGGTCGCGCCGCCCTGGAGAACGGCAAGGTGGATGCCTGGGTGGCCTGGGAGCCCTTCGTCGCCAGCGCCCAGCGTCAGCAGCAGGTACGCATCCTCGCTTCGGGCGAGGGCCTGGCCAGCTACCAGCGCTACTACCTGGCCGCCAGCCCCTATGCCCAGGCCCATCCCGAGGTGCTGGCCCTGGTGTTCGGCCAATTGCAGCGCACCGGCCAGTGGGTGAAGCAACACCCCGCCGAGGCGGCACGCCTCCTCGGTCCGCAGTGGGGCCGCCTGGACGAGGCCACCGTGCAGCTGGCCAACAGCCGCCGCACCTATGACGTCCAGCCGGTCAGTCACGCCGCCCTCGGCGAGCAGCAGCGCATCGCCGATGCCTTCCACGCCGCCAGGTTGCTGCCCACCGCGGTGGACGCCAGCGCCGTGGCGCTCTGGACCCCGACGTCACCGTGAACCCTCCGAGCTGATCAGGCTTTCACTCAGGACAAGGCCCAGCAACGCCGGGCCTTGTGCCTTGCCCCGCTAAGCCAAGCTGCTCCGGTCGGAAACGCCTATTTGAACCACGCCTCCTGGCGCCCACCACCGGGTGCCGGACGCGAGCGCTCGCGCGTCTGGCAGGGCTTCATCGACGCCGTACCTATTTGGTCAGGGCCTACGAGGTCGAGTACCTCTTGCTCGCTTTATCCTGTTGGTATAACGTAATTACAAAGTACCAATGATGGTTTGACAGCCGTGTGTTCTCTGGTTGGGTTTCATGAGGGCCATGGCTGCGCTGTTCAAAGTCGTCGCCACTATTGTCTTTCGTTATAATAAAAAACACATGGAGTTCGTTCATGATCGAAGTCATCAACCCCGCCACCGGGGCCGCCATCGCGACCTACTACACCCACACGCCGGCCCAGGTCGAAGCGCGCCTGGCCCAGGCCGCCGCGGCGCAGCGGTCATGGGCGGAGCGTCCTCTCACCGAGCGCTGCGCGGCTCTGGTACGCCTGGCCGCCATCTTGCGCGCCGGTCGCGATACCTATGCGCGGCTCATCGTCAACGAGATGGGCAAGCCGCTGGTGGAAGCCGAGGCGGAGATCGAGAAATCCGCGCTGACCTGCGAGTTCTACGCCGAGCGGGCGCCTGGCTTTCTCGCCGATACCCCGGTGGTCAGCGCCGCCGCCGACAGCCGGGTGGTCTACGATCCGCTGGGTGTGGTGCTCGCGGTGATGCCCTGGAACTATCCGTTCTGGCAGTTCGTCCGCTTCGCCGCACCGGCGCTGGCCGCCGGCAATGGCGCCATTCTCAAGCACGCCAGCAACGTGCCGGGCTGCGCCCTGGCGCTCGAGCAGGCGTTCGCCGAGGCTGGCCTGCCCACCGGCCTGGTGGCGACCCTGCTGATCGGCGCGCGTGACGTGGCCGGCGTGCTGGCCGATCCGCGTATCGCCGCTGTCACCCTGACCGGCTCCACCGCGGTCGGCCAGCAGGTGGCCAGCCAGGCCGGCGCGCTAATGAAGAAGCAGGTGCTGGAACTGGGCGGCTCGGACCCCTTCATCGTACTGGCCGATGCCGACGTGGCCCTGGCGGCGCAGACGGCGGTCAAGGCGCGCTTCGGCAACGCTGGTCAGAGCTGCATTTCCGCCAAGCGCTTCATCGTCGCCGAGGCAGTGGCCGATGCCTTCACAGAGGCCTTCGCCACCGCTGCCGCCAGCCTGCGGCTGGGCGATCCGCTGGAGCGTGCCACCCAGATCGGTCCGCTGGCCCGCGCCGGTCTGCGCGAGGATCTGCAGCGCCAGGTGACGCTCAGTCTCGCCGAAGGCGCGCGCCTGGTACTGGGCGGTACGCCCCTTCCAGGGCCGGGCTTCTTCTATCCGCCCACCGTGCTCGACCAGGTGACCCCGGAGATGACCGTGGCCCGCGAGGAGACCTTCGGGCCGGTGGCCGCGATCATCCGGGTCGCCGACGAAGACGAGGCGATCCGCGTCGCCAACGCCAGCGAATTCGGCCTGGGCGCCGCCCTCTGGACCCGTGACTTGGCGAAAGCCCAGCGTCTCGCCCGGCGCCTCGAGGCCGGCGCGGTGTTCATCAACGCCCTGGTGGCCTCGGATCCACGGGTGCCCTTCGGCGGCATCAAGCAGTCCGGCTATGGCCGGGAGCTGGGCGAGTGGGGCATACGCGAATTCACCAACGTCAAGACCGTCTGGCAAGGCGCCCAGTCCTGACCCAAGGAGACTTTAATGATCAAGACCGATTCCGCTGCCTGGCTGCTCAAACCCGAGGCCATCGCCAAGCACGACCGCGGCGGTGGCGCCGCCACCATGCCGCTGGTGACCGCGGGCCTGGGGGCGCGCAATTTCATCAACGGCTACACCGAATTCCAGGGTGGAGCGCAGATTCCCTTCCATTACCACAATTGCGAAGAGAGCGTGATGCTGGTGGAGGGCCGGGCGATCTTCGATATCGACGGCCAGGAGTTCACCGTCGCGCCTCAGGACGTGACCTACATTCCGGCTGGCGTGCCTCATCGCTTTCGCAATGCCTCGGCCACCGAGCCCATGAAGATCCTCTGGATCTACGGCTCGGCTGACGCCACCCGCACCCTGGTGGAAACGGGCGAGACGCGCCCAATCGCCGCCGAACACCGTACCCAGTCCTAGGAGATAGTCATGCCGGAAATCATCGTTCACGCCGTCAAGGGTCGTAGCGCCGAACAAAAGAAGTTGCTGATGAAGCGCATCACCGAGGCGGTGGTGGATAGCTTCGGGGTGGCCGCCGACCGTGTCATCGTGCAGATCGTCGAGGCCGAGCCGGAAGACAAGGCGCGCGGCGGCGTGCCCTACAGCGAACGCTGAAACGGGCGCTGGCAAGCGTTCGCCAGGCACGAACGCTGCGTTGGCCAAAGGTCAATTTTCGCTGGGCAGCGGGTTGCCTAAGGTGGCGCAAGCGGGTCGGACGGTTGCCTTGGCGCGGACGTCGGACCCTTCCAGTCGGTGCCAGGAGAGCCCTATGTACGCCTATGTCGGCAGCCGAACCACCCGCGCCCGCCAGGCCCGCGGGGAGGGGATCAGCGTTTACCGGGTCACGCCCCAGGGCGCGCTGGACCTCGTCCAGGTGGTCGGCGACCTGATCAATCCGTCCTACCTGACCCTCAATCGGGCGGGTGACCGTCTCTATACGGTGCATGGCGACGAGCAGGCCGTCAGCGCCTTCGCGGTCGACCGGCAGAGCGGTTGCCTGACCCTGCTCAACCAGCAAGCCAGTGGCGGTCGCAATCCCGTGCACCTGGCGCTGGCGCCGGACGATCGCCACCTGGTGGTGAGCAATCATCTCGGTCGCAGTCTCGCTGTCCTGCCGGTGTCGGCGGATGGGCGGCTGGAGCCACTGGTCCAGCTGCTGGAGCTGCAAGGCAAACCCGGGCCGCATCGCCAGGAACAACCCCATGCCAAGCCCCACTGCAATCCCTTCGACCCCAGTGGCCGCTTCGTGCTGGTGCCGGACAAGGGACTGGACCGGATCTTCAGCTTCGCCTTTCACGACGGACGCCTGGTGCCGGTGGCCGAGGTGGCGACCCGCGAGGGCGCGGGGCCACGGCACCTGGTCTGCCATCCGCACCTGCCGCGGGCCTATGTGGTCAACGAGCTGGATTCGACCCTCACCAGCTATGCCTTCGATGCCCGCTCCGGTGTTCTCGAGCCCCTGGCCATCCACTCGACGCTGCCAGCCAGCTTCACCGGCAACAGCCGGGCGGCGGCCATCGAACTGGATCGCAGCGGGCGTCTGCTCTACACCTCCAATCGCGGCCACGACAGCCTGATGGTCTTCACGCTGGATCCCCAGAGCGGGCTGCCGACGCCGCTCGGCAGCCTGGCGAGCGGTGGCCGCACGCCCCGCGCCTTCGCTCTGGCGCCGGATGGCCGCCAGTTGTTCGCCCTCAACGAAGACAGCGACAGCATCGTCACCTTTCTGGTCGACGAGACCCGGGGAATCCTCGAACCCACCGGCACGGCGGTGCGCTGCGGCAGCCCGGTGTGCCTGGTCTTCAGCCGCTGAAGATCGCCGCCGCATCCTACAACAACAAGATCGGCCGCCTCGTCGCGGCCCTGTGAGGCTATCATGAACACCACCCCCGTGAGCCGGGAGCAGGCCATCATCCGCAAGGTGACCTGGCGCATCATCCCCTTCGTCTTCCTGCTCTACATCGTCTCCTACCTGGATCGGGCCAACATCGGCTACGCGGCGTTGCAGATGAACGCCGAGCTGGCGCTGTCCAGCGAAGTCTTCGGCTTCGTCTCGGGTATCTTCTTCATCGGCTACTTCCTGTTCGAGGTGCCGAGCAACCTCTTGCTCGAACGCTTTGGCGCGCGGGTATGGATCGCGCGCATCCTGGTCACCTGGGGCGTGATCGCCGCGGCCACGGCCTTCGCCCAGACCGCCATGCACCTCTATGTCTTGCGCTTTCTGCTGGGGGTGGCCGAAGCGGGTTTCTTTCCCGGGATCATCGTCTACCTGACCTACTGGTTCCGCTCCCGCGAACTGGCCACCACCGTGGCGCTCTTTACCGCGGCGATCCCGGTGTCCTACATCATCGGCGCGCCGCTCTCGACCTGGATCATGGACCACGTCCACTGGTTGGGCTGGAGTGGCTGGCGCTGGATGCTGTTCCTCGAAGGCATCCCGGCGGTGTTCCTCGGTGTGCTGTGCTATTTCTATCTCACTGATCGGCCCGAACAGGCGCGTTGGCTGACGACCGAGGAAAAGGCCTGGCTGCTGGCCGAGCTGGAGCGTGATCGCCAGGCGCGCAAGGACGTCAAGCATTTCGGCGCGCTCAAGGCCATGAGCAATCCCAAGGTGCTCTATCTGGCCTTCATCTACTTCGTCTACCAGTGCGGCAGCCTGGGCGTGGGTTATTGGATGCCGCAGATCATCAAGGGCTTCTCCTCCGCGCTGAGCCACACCCAGATCGGCTTGATCGCCACCATCCCCTACATCGTCGCCACCCTGGTGATGATCGCCTGGTCGCGGCGTTCGGATCGCCACGGCGAACGGCGTCTGCATTCGGCCATTCCGCTGGCGGTCGCGGCGGTGGCGCTGGTGGGTGCCGGCCTGGTGCGCGATCCTTACCTGGCGATCGGCTTGATCAGCCTGGCGTTGGCTGGCCTGTACAGCTTCAAGTCGCCGTTCTGGGCGCTGCCGACACTGTTTCTCAGTCGTTCCACGGCCGCGGTATCCATCGCCGTGATCAATTCCATTGGCAACCTGGGCGGCTTTGTCGGACCCTTCATGATCGGCATGGTGAAGGGCAATACCCAGAGCGCCTCGGCGGGCCTGCTGTTTCTCAGTGCGTTGCTGGCGATCGCCTTCATCATGACCCTGCTGATCCGTCTCGATCGTGGCGACGACACTCGCGCCGCCGCGGTCACCACCTGACCTCCAAGGAGTTCTCCCATGACCCCCAGCTCAGCGGTACTCGCGGACCTCGCCCCCCAGGGCGCATTGCGGACAGCGATCAACTACGGCAATCCGGTGCTGGCGCAGCGCGGCGCCGATGGCCAGCCGGCCGGGGTCTCCGCGGCCCTGGCCCACGCCCTGGCCGAGCGCCTGGGCGTGCCCGTGCAGTTCAGCACCTACGACGCCGCCGGCAAGGTTTTCGCGGCCCTCGAAGACGACGCCTGGGACCTGGCCTTTCTGGCCATCGAACCGGTGCGGGCGGCGCAGATCGACTTCAGCCATCCCTACGTCATCATCGAGGGCACCTATCTGCTGCGGGACGCCGATCCCGCCCAGGGCGTCGCCGAGCTGGACCGGGCCGGCCGCCGTATCGCCGTGGGGCAGGGCGCCGCCTACGATCTCTACCTGAGCCGTACCCTGACCCAGGCCGAGCTGGTGCGGGCGCCGACCTCGGCGGCGGCGGTGGACTGGTTCGTCGACCAGGGCCTGGACGCCGCCGCCGGCGTGCGCCAACCGCTGGAGGCCTATGCCCGGGCTCACGCCGGCTACCGGGTGCTGGCCGACAGCTTCACCGAAATCCGTCAGGCCATGGCCGTGCCCAAGGGGCGCAGCGCCGGCGCGGCCTTCGTCCGGGATTTTCTCGATGAGCAGATCCGCAACGGCTTCGTCGCCCGCGAGCTGGCCGCCAGCGGTCAGTCCGAGGCACGGGTCGGGCCCGCATTGAACGCCTGACATCGGCTGGACCTGGCTGCGGGCACGTACCCGTAGCCCCCTTGTCCAGCGGTCGCCGCGCCGTCGCAGCCGGCGCTAGGGCGATTCCCTGGTCACCGGCTCGACCGAGCGTGCGCACCAGCGCCGATACAGCGGCTCGGCCACCGCCATCACCACTACCAGCCGCAGGATCTGCATGGCGGTGACGGTGCCCACGCCCAGCCCCAGGGCCTCGGCCGTCAGGTACATCTCGGTGGTGCTGCCCGGCGTCATGCCCAGGCCCAGGGTGGTGAAGGGCATGGCGAACACCTGGGCCAGCAACCAGGCGATCAGGAAGGTGGCGACCAGACAGAGCAGGGTGTAGAGGGTTGCCAGCAGCAGAAAGCGCGGCGAGCGGCGAAAGAAGGCGCGGTCGAAGTGACACCCCAGGGTGACGCCGATAAGCACCTGGGCCAGGTGGCTCAGCGTCGGCGGCAGGCTGGTGACCAGGCCGCTGGAGGCGGTGACCAGGCAGCACAGCGCCAGGGGGCCGAACATCCAGGGGTTGGGCCAGCCGCGACGCTTCCAGGCCAGGGCCGCCACCAGGCCGGCCGCCAGCAGCGGGGCCAGCCAGCGCCAGTCCGGCGGCGGTGGGACATGGGCGGCCTGGGCGATACCGGGGACGCCCCAGAGCATGGCCGGCGGCACCACCAGCACGATGATCACCAGCCGCAGGGTATGGGCGGCGGCGACCTTGGGTGCATCGGCGCCGTGGCGTTCGGCCAGATTGATCATCTCGGCGAAGTTGGCTGGCATGAAGGCGAAGAAGGCGGTCTTGGGTTCCGTGCCCAGGCGTTGCACGACGGTGATGCCGACAAGTGCGAGTACCAGGGTGGCGATGGCCGCCAAGGCCATCAGCGGCAGGTGCCTGACGACCTCGGTCAATATCGCCGGGGTGAAGTGCAGGCCGATGGCCGTGGCGATCAGCCATTGCCCGGCGGGGCGACCGTGGGGAATGGCGGTGATGCGCCAGCCGAGGCAGCGACAGAGAGTCACGGCGATCAGGGCGCCGGTGATCCAGGGCAACGGCCAGTGCACCAGGCTGGCGAGCCAGCCGCCGAGCAGGCCGACGAAGGGGGTGGGCCACCAGGGGCGAGGGGCGAAGCGGGAGGTCGACATGGCGTGGTACAGGATCCGGTTGCAGGGTTCAGGGGCGCAGATGACCGACGAAGGCCTTGGCTACCGGTGACAGCGCGCTATAGCGCCGCACCACTACGACGATGGCGCGACTGGCCCAGGCTTCGTCCAGTTCCAGGGCCACCAGTTTCATCGGCTTGAGATAGGGCCGCACGATGGACTCGGGCAGTACGCACAGGCCCAGGCGAATCGCCGCCAGTCGGCACATGGCTTCGAAGCTGCTGATGCGCACGCGCTGACGGATGCTGCGCTGGAGCAGCGCCGCCTGGCGCGAGAGCAGGGCGTTCATCGAGCTCTCCACATGGGGGCCGATGAATTCGTGATCCAGGGTATCGGCGAAGCTTACCCGGTCACACCCGGCCAGGGGGTGATCCGCGGCGGCGATCACCACCAGGCGCTCGCGGCGATAGGCGAAGGTCTCCAGGTCCAGGGCGGCGGTATCGGCCGCGACGATGCCCACATCCGCCCTGCCTTCGGCCACCGCCTGGACGATGCTGCTGCCCACGCGCTCCTCGATGTCGAAATCCACCCGCGGATAGAGGCTCATGAAGCTGGCGAGATCGGGGGTCAGGTGATTGGTCAGCGCCGAGGTGATGGCTTGCAGGCGGATATGGCCGGTGGCGCCGCTGCCGTGCTCGTTGAGTTCCAATTGCATGAGGCGCAGATCGCCATGCACCCGCTCCACATAGTGCAGCATGGTCTCGCCGGCCGGGGTGAGTCCCATGCCACGGGCGTGGCGGATGAACAGTGGCACCCCGACCTGGTCTTCCAGTTCGCTGATTCTCTTGCTCACGGCGGAGACGGCCAGATGGCAGAGCCGCGCGGCGCGGGTGACGTTGCGCTCCTGGGCCACCACCCGGAAGACGTTCAGGCTGACCAGATCGTAGCGTGGCGCAGAGCCGCTCATGGGCGATCCTCGCTAGGGGTCAGGGGGCGACGGCCAAGGCCCGTTCGAAGAAGTCCGGCGTGCCGAAGTTGCCGGATTTGAGCGCCAGGGCGATGTCCCCCCGGGCGCCGCTGCCCAGGGTCCAGGGTACGCCCGGGGCGATGGGCGCACCGATGCGCAGGCTGGCGATCGCCAGGGCCTTGACCACCGCCCCCGAGGTTTCGCCGCCGGCCACCACCAGCCGCGTCACGCCACGCGTGTGCAGGCCCTGGGCGATGCGGGCCAGGGCGTCTTCCACCAACTGGCCGGCGCGCTCCACGCCCAGCTGTGCCTGGGCCTTGCGCACCTCTTCGGGGTCGGCACTGCCATAGATGAGCACCGGCCCGGTAGCCAGGCGCGCTTCGGCCCAGGCGAGCGCGGCACCGACCTGATCGTCGCCCGTGGCCAGGGCCAGCGGATCGAGGCGGAAGCCAGGCCGGTGCTCTAGCCAGACGGCCACCTGGCCGCGGGTCGCGGTGGAACAGCTGCCCGACAGCACGGCGGCCAGACCGGGTGCAGCGGGCAGGGCTGATGCTTCGGCATGGGCGGCCAGCAGGCCGCGGCGGCGGAAGTTGGCCGGCAGCCCCAGGGCCACGCCGGAACCCCCGGTGACCAGTGGATGATCCGCCACGGCTGCACCTATGGCGTGCAGGTCGGCGTTGTCGATGGCGTCGACGATGGCATGGCGAACGCCCTGCGCCTGGAGGTCGGCCAGGGCCGTGGCCAGGGCTGCGCTGCCTTGACGCACCTGGGGCAGGCGTACCAGGCCGACGGGATGGGGTGTTTGTGCCTGTAGTACCCGCACCAGGTTGCTGTCGGTCATGGGGGTCAGCGGGTGGTGGCGCATGCCCGACTCGGCCAGGGGCTGGTCGCCGACGAACAGCTGGCCGAGGTAGAGCGTCCGGCCGTTTTCGGGAAAAGCGGGGCAGGCGATACTCAACGTGACGCCCAGGGCACCGGCCAGGGCATCGGCGACCGGTCCGATGTTGCCGGCCGCGGTGGAATCGAAGGTAGAGCAATACTTGAAGAAGAATTGCCGGCACCCAAGCGCGCGCAGATAGGCCAGGGCCGCCAGGGACTCGGCGACCGCTTCGGCGGCAGGAAGGGTACGGGTCTTGAGGGCGACCACCACGGCGTCGACGTCGCTGGGCAGGGGACCGTCCGGCACGCCCAGTACCTGAACGGTGCGCATGCCCTGGGCCACCAGGGTGCTGGCGAGGTCGGTACCGCCGGTGAAGTCGTCGGCGATGCAGCCCAGGAGCGGCGTGGCCATGGAGATTCTCCTTGTTCTTGTCAGGGGTCTCCGGGGCGCGCACGCTCCGGAGAGGCGGGTATGACCTCAGCCGCGCAGGACCTGGGCCACTGCCTGGCCGAAGGCGGCGCAGCCCAGGCTGCCACCCAGGTCGGCGGTGCGCTTGGCCGGATCCTCCAGCACCTTGTCCACCGCCTGGTCGATCGCCGCGGCCGCTTCCTGCAGCTTGGCATTGCCACGGTGCTCGCCCATCCAGTGCAGCATCATGCCGATGGACAGGATCATCGACACCGGGTTGGCCTTGTCCTGACCGGCGATATCCGGCGCCGAGCCATGCTGGGCCTGGGCGCAGCAGTGGATGTTGCTTGCCATGATGGAGCCGGCGAGGCCCAGGCTGCCGGAGAGTTCGCTGGCCAGGTCGCTGATGATGTCGCCATAGAAGTTGGTGGCCACCAGCACGTCGAAGCGCTCGGGGTTGCGCACCAGGTGCGCGGTGGAGGCGTCCACCAGCAGATCGTCGAGCTGCACCTCGGGGAATTCCTTGGCCACGTTGCGCACGCATTCCAGGAACAGGCCGTCGGTCATGTGGAAGCTGTTGGCCTTGTGAATGGCGGTGACCTTGCGCCGGCGCTTCATCGCCAGCTCGAAGGCCTGGCGCGCGATACGCTCGCTGCAGTGACGGGTGATCTTACGGGTGGACAGCGCCATGTCCGGGGAGGGCATCACCTCGCCCCAGCCGCGGCTCATGTTGCGATCCGGATAGAAGCCTTCGGTGGCCTCGCGCATGATCACCAGGTCCATGCTCTTGCCTTCCCTCATGTTGGAGGCGAGGAACGGCCGGGTGCGCGCCGGGCGCACGTTGGCATAGAGATCGAGGCCGATGCGAAAGCCGGCAGAGACATTGCGACCGCCTTTTTCGGGCGCCGGGTAGTCGGCGTGGGATTGGGTGCCAAGGATCACGCCATCGTAGGTCTTGGCCTTTTCCAGGGTCTCGTCACGCAGGGTAATGCCGTGCTTCTCCAGGCTGGTGAAGCCGACGTCGTCGTAATCGAAGGTCAATCCCAGGCCGAACTTTTCGTTGGCGACATCCAGCACGGACATGGATGCCTGGATGATTTCGGGACCGATACCGTCGCAGGGCAGGACCAGAATACGCATTGTTTTCTCCTTGTAGATTCTGTGGGGACGTCGGCCTGATGGCTGAGCCTGAGGAGGTCACAACTTGGACAGGACGATTTGTACTTTATGTCATCTAAAAACAATTCACGCAACGGCGCAGAACAAAAAAAGCGACATCGATTCGTGCCTGGCGAACGTGTGGGCTCAGCGCCCGTATGGGTGACGGGCGTGCAGGGGCATTGAGGGTCAGGCGCGCGGGCGAATCAGGCCGGCTGCTTTGCCGCGTCTTCTTCGGCGGCTTCCAGCTGGCGGTCCTGGGCGGCCTTGAGCCGGCTGACCACGTCGAGATGCTGGTGCAGGAAGAGCGCCGCTTCTTCGCGACTGCCGCCTTCGAGCAGGTCGAGGATATGCAGGTGTTCCTGACTCTGGCCGATCTGCCGCGAGCGTTCGACGTTGGAGCGGTAGGCCATGAAGCGACGCAGCTGATTCTGCCGGCGGATGGCTTCGAGTAGAAAGACGTTGCCCGAGCAGCGCACCAGCAATTCGTGGAAGCTGGAGCCGATCTCGAACAGCTGGGCGCGGGACAGGGTGAACAGCTCCCCGTCCAGCAATCGTTGCTGCCGCTGGCGGGCCTGGGCGAAGGCGCGCTTGTCGATGCGATAGCCCGGCTCGCGCAGGGCGAAGGGCTCGATGGCCATGCGGAAGCGATAGCTCTGGATATGGGCTTCGCTGTCATGCAGGAAAGTATTGATCTCCCACCCCTGGCCGGGGCGGCGTTCGATCATGGCCTCGCTGGCCAGGCGGTTGAGCACCTTGAGCAACTGGCCGCGAGGGATCTGGTAGCGCCGCAGCAACTCGGCCTCGAAGAAGCTGCTGCGGATGTCGCCACGCAGCATGTCGTCCACCACCCGCAGGTAGAGCTCCTCATAGGGATCGTCCTCGCTGGGCAGGGCGGCCTGCTCGATGGTGGTGGCGTTGCGCGTGAGGAAGAAGCCGCGATTGGGCTCCTTGCGCGCCAGGCCCAATTGTTCCAGCAAGGCGAAGCCCCGTCGTACCGGCGAGCGGGAAACGCCCAGTTCCTTGGCGAAGGCCTCCTCGCGCAACGGATCACCGGCCTTCATCGAGCGGGCACGGGCAAGGTCGATGATGCGCGGGGCGAGTTGTTCGGCGAGGTCTTTTTTCATCGGGAATCTTCTGGACGACGGGTACCGGAGCGCAGGTACGGAAGAGGTTGGCCAGCCGGGTCTGGCGGAGCGCCCTGACGTTACCATAACCACGGCCCTCCGGAGCGGGCGACGGCGCCGGATGCACCGTCGCCGAGACCGTCAGCGGGCCGAGTAGAGCGGGAACAGCCCCAGCGCCATGGAGACCGCCATGAGCAGAAAGCTCAGGGCGAACGCCCATTTCATGGTGTATCTCTGGTGATCGCTGAACTCGACTCCGGCCAGGCCCACCAGCAGATAGGTGGACGCCACCAGCGGACTGAGCAGGTGCACCGGCTGCCCGATCAGCGAAGCCCGGCCGATCTCTGCCGCGCCTATGCCATGGGCTTCGGCCGCATGGGCCAGCACCGGCAGTACGCCATAGTAGAAGGCGTCGTTGGACATGAAGAAGGTGCCGGGAATGCTCAGCAGCGCGGTGATGGGCGCCAGGTAGTTGCCCCAGCTCTCCGGCAGGGCCCAGAGCAGCGAGCCGGACATGGCCTTGACCATGCCGGTCCCGGAGAGGATGCCGGCGAAGATGCCAGCGGCGATGAAGATCGAGATCTGCGTCAGGGCCGCGGGGGCATGGGCCGAGATGCGCCGACGCTGGTCGTCCATCTGCCGGTAGTTGATGGTCAGGGCAATGCAGAAGGCGACCATGAATAGGATCGGCAGTGGCAGCAGTTCGATCACCAGGCAGGTCATCAGCGCCAAGGTGAGCAGGGCATTGAACCAGAACAGCTTGGGCCGGCGCAGTTCGGCGTTCTCGTCGCTCAGCGTGAGCAGATCGCCCATGTCTTCGTCCATGCCCGTCGCGCGCAGCGGATTGCCACCCGGTGCCACCAGCAGGCCCAGACGGCGCCGCTCCTGCAACCCCAACCAGAAGGCCAGCGCCAGGACCCCGATGAAGCTGACGATCATCGGCGGGATCAGCGGGATGAACAGTTGGCTGGTTTCCACCTGCAGTGCCGCGGCGACCCGGGCCATGGGTCCGCTCCAGGGCAGCAGGTTGGTGACGCTCGCAGCGAGGATGACCACGCAAGGCAGGATCAGTGGATTCAGCCGCAGGCGGCGGAACAGCGGCAGCATGGCGGTCAGGGTGATCATGTAGGTGGTGGAACCGTCGCCGTCCAGGGACACCATGCCGGCCAGCAGGGTAGCGAAGAGCACCGCCTTCGCGGGATCGCCTTTGATCAGCTTGATGAAGGTGCGGATCATGGGATCGAACAGCCCGGTATCGAACATCAGACCGAAATAGAGGATGGCGAACATCACCATGATGGCGGTGGGTGCGACCTTGCGCAGGCCATCGATCATCATCGGCCCCATCTCCGGTGCAAAGCCGCCGATGATGGCGAAGATGATGGGGATGATGGTCAAGGCCACCAAGGGCGGCAGCCGCTTGGTCATGATCAGCACCATGAAGGTCACGATCATTCCATAGCCGAGCAGAGAGAGCATCTGTATCTCCTGGTTCCAAAATACAACTTTTGTTGTGGTTGTCGTTGTGTTCGGTGGCGGAGTGGCGATCAGCTCATGTGGAGACCGCCATTGAGGGAGAAGTCCGCGCCGGTGGCGAAGGCCGATTCGTCCGACGCCAGCCAGGAGCACATGGAGGCGATCTCTTCCGGCGTGCCCAGGCGGCGCATGGGGATCTCGTGGACGATGCGATCCATGAGTTCGGTGCGGGTCAGGGCCTTGAGCCGTGGCGTGGCGATGTAGCCGGGCGAGACGGTGTTGACCGTGACCCCGCGGGCCGCCAGCTCGCGGGCCAGGGCGCGGGTGAAGCCGCGGATCGCCGACTTGGCGGTGGAATAGTTGACCTGGCCGACCTGACCGAGCTGGGCGTTGACCGAGGAGATGTTGATGATCCGTCCCCAGCCGCGGGAGGTCATGCCATCGATCACCTGGCGGGTGACGTTGAACAGGGAGTTGAGGTTGGTATCGATCACCGTCTGCCAGTCACCCGGTTGCATGTCGCGGAACACCACGTTGCAGGCGGTACCGGCGTTGTTGACCAGGACATCGACGGGGCCGACCTCGTCGCGAATCTTGGCAAAGGCAGCGCGGGTGGATTCCCAGTCAGCGACGTTCCCTTCGGCCGCGATGAAGTCGAAGCCTAGCTTGCGTTGCTGTTCCAGCCAGTCGGCCTTGAGCGGTGAGTCCGGACCGCAGCCGGCGATGACGGTGAAGCCGTCCCGAGCCAGGCGTTGGCAGACGGCGGTTCCCAATCCGCCCATACCGGCGGTGACGAAAGCGATGCGCTTGCTCATGTGTAGCTCTCCTGTTGTCGTTCTTGTCGGGCGTGAGCCGTGTAAGGCACGGTAAGATGAATCGAATTGTCTTGTAAATACACAAGATACAATTATGAGGATGGGCGGTAGCTTTCGGTGGGTTTGGGCGTTTCGGCCTCGAGCTAGCGAGGCCCTGGATTCACATCCGTCCTTCGCTCAGGGTCTTGCGGATCACGTAGGGCAGGATGCCGCCCTGGCGCAGGTAGAGGATCTCCTGGTTGGAATCCAGCGGCAGTTCCAGGGTGACGCTGTCACTCTGGCCATCCGGGCGGGTGATCTGCAGCCTGATGAGGTTGATGCCTACCCGCAGTTCATCCAGCCCGGCGAAGTCCAAGCGCTCGTCACCGCTCAGGCGCAGGCTTTCGGCGCCCTGCCCGGCGGGGAAGCGCACCGGGAAGATGCCCATGCCGATCAGGTTGCTGCGGTGGATGCGCTCGAAGCTCTGCGCCACCACCAGCCGAACCCCCAGGGTAGCCTGCGCCTTGGCCGCCCAGTCGCGACTGGAGCCGGCGCCGTAGTTGAGGCCGGCGAACACAACCAGTGGCCTGCCCTGGCGAACCCAGCTGAGGGCGGCGTCGTACACCGGCAGCACCTCGCCGTCGGCCGCCCGCGCCCAGCCGCCCTGGCCCGGATGCGCCGGCAGCAGGCGATTCTTCACCGCGCGGTTGACGAAGGCACCGCGCATCATCACCTCGTGATTGCTGCGCCGGGTCGAATACTGGTTGAGGTCTTCCGGCGCCTCGCCGTGGGCGACCAACCAACGGCCCGCCGGGCTATCCAGGGGGATGGCACTGGCGGGCGAGATGTGGTCGGTAGTGATGTTGTCGCCCAGCACCATCAACGTGCGGGCGTCGCGCACGGCCAACGACGTGGGCGGCTCTGGGGTGATCCCCTGCAGATAGATCGGCCGGCGCAGATAGGTCGAGCTGGGCGACCAGGGAAAGCGCACGCTGCCCTCGGCCGACAACGCCTGCCAGTGGTGGGTCCCATCCCAGAGAGTGGCGTTGCGCTGGCGGAACAACTCCGGGCGCACTGTCTCGCGGACCAGCGCCTGGACCTCGTCATCGCCCGGCAGCAGATCGCGTAGGTAGACGGGCTGACCGGCTTGATCCAGCCCCAGCACGGCCTGTTCGAGATCGACGTCGATGCTGCCCGCCAGGGCATAGGCGACCACCAGGGCCGGCGAGGCGAGGTAACCGAACTGCGCCTTGGGATTGACCCGGCCTTCGAAATTGCGATTGCCCGAGAGCACCACCACTGTCTTCAGGCCCTGGTCGGCGAAGGCTTCCATGTGGGCTTCGAAGGTGCCCGAGTTGCCGATGCAGGTCATGCAGCCGAAGCCGGCCAGGTCGAAACCGAGGGCGGCGAAGTCGCTCAGCAGATCGGCCTCGCGCAGGTAGTCCGCCACCACCCGAGAGCCAGGGGAGAGCGAGGTCTTTACCCAGGGCTTGCGGGTGAGGCCACGTTCGCGCGCCCTTCGCGCCAGGAGACCGGCCTGGATCATCTGGCTGGGGTTGGCGGTGTTGGTGCAGCTGGTGATGGCGGCGATGGAAATAGCGCCATGGGTCAGCGGCTGGCCGAAGCTCGGCTCGAAGTAGTCCGCCGTAGCCTCGGTGGAGCGCGCGATCAGACCGGCGTCCGGGTTGGTCGGCACCTCGGCTCGAAAGGAGTCGCGGGCTTTGGCCAGCGGTTGCCATTGGTGCGGCTGGTGCGGACCGGCCACGCTGGGCTCGATGCTGGCGAGGTCCAGCGGAATGACCTCGGTGAAGACCGGCTCGGGATCGCTGTCGTGGCGCCACAGGGTCTGGGCTTCCAGGTAGGCCGCGACCCGCTCGCGCAGCTCCGGGGTGCGGCCAGTGAGCTCGAGGTACTCCATGGTCACCGTATCGAAGGGGAAGAACACCACGGTCGCGCCGTATTCCGGTGCCATGTTGGAAAGGGTGCCGCGGGCGGCCCAGCTCAGGCCCGACAGGCCCGGTCCGCAGAACTCGACGAACTTGCCCACCACGCCGCGCTGGCGCAGCAACTGGGTGACTTTCAAGGAAAGGTCAGTGGCGGTCACTCCCGGACGTAGCGCATTGGTCACACGGATACCGATGACCTCGGGAAAACTGATCGGTACCGGCTCGCCCAGCATGGCCGCCTGGCCTTCCAGACCGCCCACGCCCCAACCGAGGATGCCGATGGCGTTGATCATTGGCGTATGGCTGTCGGTGGCGACCATGTCGTCCGGGTGCAGCAGCGGCTGGCCGTCGCTGGTCTCGCTTTCCCAGACCACGGTGCCCAGGGACTCCATGTTGACCTGGTGGATGATGCCGGTGCCCGGTGGAACCACCTTGAAGTTGTCCAGGCTCTTCTGCGCCCACTTGATGAACTGGTAGCGCTCGGTGTTGCGGCGGTAGTCGATGTCCAGATTGGCTTCCACCGCGTCCGGCTCGGCGAAGCGTTCGACGATCACCGAGTGGTCGATGGTCAGCACCGCCGGGATGCGCGGATTCATCCGGCTCGGATCGCCGCCCAGTTCGGCCACCATGTCGCGCATGCCGGCGAAGTCGGCCAGGGCGGGCAGGCAGGTGGTGTCGTGGAACATCAGGCGGTTGGGCAGGAAGGGCGCCTCGCATGGCGGGCCTTCGCCACGGGCACGGGCCAGCACCGGCGGTAGCGCCTCGGGAAAGCAGCGGGCGACGTTTTCCACCAGCAGACGCAGGGAGTAGGGCAGGCGCGCCAGGGTGTCGGCGTCGAACAGACGCTTGAGGTCGACATAGGCGTAATGCCGGTCGCCGAGGGTGAGCTGGCCGGTGTAGGTGGAATCCAGGGCAAACTTCATGGGCTGTCCGGTCTAGTTGTCGTGATCGTGGGGGTGAGCGCCATGCTAGGAAAGCTGGCAGTCACTCGAAATTGGTATCTGGCTAACGCAGCGTTCTCGGTCGGCGAACGCTGGAATTCAGGCATGGCCAATATTGTTCTGTATTGATATAAAAGACAATAATAGTGACCTGAAATCATTACGGGCTGTTGCTGCCCAAGGGACGTCAGCTCCTAAATAGACGAGGTCCACCTTGCTTACCGCCCTGTCCGATCCGGTCTTCCTGACCAGTCTGCTCCAGATCGTCATCATCGATATCCTGCTCGGCGGCGACAACGCCGTGGTGATCGCCCTGGCCTGTCGGCGTCTGCCGGAAGCGCAACGCCGCAAGGCCATCCTGGGCGGGGTGGCGGGTGCCGTGATCCTGCGCATCCTGCTGCTGTTCGTCGCCAGCTACGTGCTGGGCTGGCCACTGCTCAAGGTGGTGGGCGGCGTGCTGCTGCTGTGGATCGGCATCAAGTTGCTGGTGCCCGAGAACGACGAGGCCGACGTCAAGGCCGGTACCACCCTGGGCCAGGCCATCTGGATCATCATGGTGGCCGATGTGGTGATGAGTCTGGACAACGTCATCGCCGTGGCCGGCGCAGCCCAGGGCCATTTGGGCCTGGCCGTCACCGGAGTGCTCATCAGCATCCCCATCATCATCTTCGGCAGCCAGCTCATCCTGCGCCTGATGGAACGCTTCCGCTGGCTGGTCATGGCCGGGGCGGCCCTGCTCGGCTGGATCGCTGGCAAGCTGATCGCCAGCGACGAACTCCTGCAGGCTTGGCTCGGTACCGGAGACCTGCACTGGGTTCCCTATGCGGCCGGCGTCGCCGGCGTCCTCATCGTGCTCGTGACTGGCCAGCTACTGGCACGGCGAACGGTTACGGCCTGACCGATCTTTCGACCACCAAGGAGCAACACCATGACCTTCAAGACCACTGACCTGTGCGACGAGCATGGCGATCAGGCGCGAGTCCTGCAGCCGATCTTCCAGGACCTGGGCGGTCGCACCGATTTCGCCGGACCGGCGCTGACGGTCAGGTGCTTCGAGGACAACTCGCGGATCAAGGAATTGAGCCAGCAGCCGGGCGAGGGACGCGTGCTGGTGGTTGATGGTGGTGGCAGCGACCGTTGCGCGCTGCTCGGCGACATCATCGCCGAGGACCTGGTGAAGAACGGCTGGGCCGGTGCGCTCATCTATGGCCAGGTCCGCGACAAGGCGGTGCTGGCGGGGCTGCCGCTGGCGGTCAAGGCCCTGGGCGTCTCGCCGCGCAAATCGGTCAAGCGCAACGAAGGCCAGATCGGCGAGGCGGTGACCTTCGCTGGGCAGACGATCCGCAGTGGTGATCAACTCTATGCCGATGCCGACGGCGTGATCATTCTCGACGCCCGCTAGGTGCGCCTATCGGCCGCCGTTCAGGCGGCCCTACACGAGTGCTTTCGCCATGACTGCCGCCAAACGGATCTTTCTGATTCACGCCACCCGCATCGCCATCGAGCCCATCAACGCAGCCTTCGCCCAGGGGTGGCCCGAGGCGCTGCGCTTCGATCTCTGGGACGACTCGCTGTCGAAAGACGCCAGCACCGCTGGCGGCAGTACGACAGCGCTGGACCAGCGCATCCAGGACCTGGCCGAGCATGCCTTTCGCGCCCAGGCCGATGCCGTGCTCTTTACCTGCTCGGCCTTTTCCAATGCCATCGAAGCCTGCCAGCGCCGTTATCAAAAGCCGGTCCTCAAGCCCAACGAGGCCATGGTGCAGGAGGCCCTGGCCAAAGGCGGGCGCATCGCTGCCCTGACCACCTTCGGTCCGGCGGGCGCGGCCATCGTCAACGACTTCGAGCTCGAGGCAAGCCGCCGTGGCCAGACAGCGGACATCACACCGATCCTCTGCGAAGGCGCGCTGGAAGTCCTGCATGCGGGTGACCAGGCCCGCCACGACGCCCTTATCGCCGCGGCTGCAGAGCGGCTACGCGGCGACTACGACGTGCTCTGCTTCGCGCAGTTTTCCATGACCGCCGCGCAATCGGCCAGCGAAGCCGCCTGGGGCGGCTCGGTGCTTACCACGCCGACCAGCGCCGTGCGGCGGCTGCGGCAGCTGCTCGAAGGGTAGGACCGGTCTAATGGTCGAACACTCACCCAGTTCCGCATCTGCGTGCATATGGTTATATAAATTCTGTCTTTACCAAAAGTTATAACAGCTCATTAGCCTATAACGCTTTCGGATGGCCAGTCGGCACGGAGCGTAAGGATGAGCAGGGTAGGGAAGGGCTTGGCGGTGATCGCCGCCGTGGTAGGTGCCCTGGGCTTCGCGGGCAGTGCCGCCGCCGAGGGCAGGATCAGCATCGCCCAGCAATTCGGCATCGGCTATCTGATCCTCGACGTGGTGCGCGATCAGCAGTTGATCGAGAAGCACGGCAAGGCCGCCGGCCTGGATATCCAGGTGGACTGGAACAGCATCTCCGGCGCCACTGCCATGAACGAGGCGCTGCTGGCCGGCTCGCTCGACGTGGTCTCCGCCGGGGTACCGCCGATGCTGACGGTCTGGGATCGCACCCGCGGACGACAGAACGTCAAGGCCATCGCCGCCCTGGGCGCCATGCCCAACTACCTGCTGAGCAATCGCGCCGAGGTCAGGTCGATAAAGGATTTGACCGACCAGGATCGCATCGCCGTGCCGGCGGCGGGCGTGGGCTTCCAGTCGCGCACCCTGCAGATCGAGACTGCCAAGGTCTTCGGCGACGCCCAGTTCAAGAAATTCGATGCCATCAGCGTGAGTCTGCCGCACCCGGATGCCAGCGCTGCCCTGATGGCGGGCGGCTCCGAGATCACTACCCATTTCTCCAGCCCACCGTTCCAGTACCAGGCGCTGGAGAATCCCCGGGTCCATCGCATCCTCAGCAGCTACAACGTCCTCGGCGGACCAGGCACCTTCAACGTGCTTTACACCACCGAGAAATTCCACGACGAGAATCCCAAGACCTACCGCGCCTTCTATGACGCCCTGGTGGAAGCCGCCGCCTTCATCCGCGCCAACAAGGCCGCGGCCGCCGAGGCCTATATCCGCGTCGAGCATTCCAAGCTGCCGCTGGCCCTGGTGCAGCGCATCGTCGAGGACCCGGAGATCGAGTTCACCGTCGAGCCCCAGCGGACCTTCGTCTACGCCCAGAAGCTGCATGAGCTGGGCGTGCTGAAACACCAGGCTGCCTCCTGGCAGGACTACTTCTTCCCCGAAGCCCACGAGCGTCCCGGCAGCTGAGCTGGACCACCAAGGAGAACACTCCAATGACTCTCGCTTCCCCCCGTCCGGCCGCCGGCCAGACTTTCGAGATCCGGCCCTTCGGCAACCTGGGCGCCGAGATCCTCGGCATCGATCTGGCCCAGCCGCTCAATGCCGAAGACTTCGCCCGCGTTCATCGCGCCCACCTGGACCACCATGTGGTGGTGTTCCGCGACCAGCGCATCACCCCCGAAGAGCAGATCGCCTTCAGTCGCCGCTTCGGCGAGTTGCAGATCCATGTGCTCAAGCAATTCCACCTGGCCGGCCACCCGGAGATCCTCATCGTCTCCAACATCGTCGAAGGCGGTCGGCCGATCGGCCTGGGCGATGCCGGCAAGTTCTGGCACTCGGATCTCTCCTACAAGGAGCTGCCGAGCCTGGGTTCCATGCTGCATGCCCAGGAATTGCCGGAGGAGGGCGGCGATACCCTCTTCGCCAACATGCACCTGGCCTACGACACCCTGCCAGCGGCGCTCAAGCGCCAGGTAGAGGGTCTCCAGGCCGAGCATTCCTATACCGCCACCTACGCCAAGCCCAAGTTCGAGGGCAACTGGCGGCCGACCCTGACCGCCGCGCAGCTGGCCGAGGTCAAGGCGGTGGTGCATCCGGTGGTACGTACTCATCCGGAAAATGGCCGCAAGGCGCTGTTCGTCAGCGAGGGGTTCACCACCCACATCGTCGGCCTGCCGGAAGACGAGAGTCGCGAGCTGCTGGCCGAGCTCTATGCCCACAGCGTCAAGCCCGAGCACCTCTATCGCCACCAGTGGCAGCCCCACGACCTGGTGTTCTGGGACAACCGCTCGCTGCTGCACCTGGCGGCCGGCTGCCCCAATCATCTGCGGCGCAAGCTGTATCGCACCACCATCCAGGGCGATGCGCCGTTTTAAGGTAGGAGACGACCATGAATGCCCCTCTAGCTTCCCGTCCGCACCTGACCCTGGCGCAGACCCAGCCGCTGCTGCAGGTGCAGGATCTCGACCTCGAATACCGCACCCGCGAACGCCGGGTGCGGGCTACCCACCAGGTATCTTTCGAGGTGCATGGCGCCGACCGTTTCGTGCTGCTCGGGCCGTCCGGCTGCGGCAAGTCCAGTCTGCTCAAGTCGGTGGCGGGCTTTCTGCCGCCGCTGCACGGTGAGATCCGTCTGGACGGCCAGCCGGTCAAGGGACCGGGGCCGGATCGCATCGTGGTGTTCCAGGAATTCGACCAGCTGCCGCCGTGGAAGACGGTGCTGGAGAACACCATGTTCCCGCTGCTCGCCAGTCGCCAGGCCAGTCGTGGCGAGGCGCGCGAGCGGGCGCTGCACTACCTGGACAAGGTCGGTCTGGCGCGCTTCGTCGACGCCTATCCGCATCATCTTTCCGGCGGCATGAAGCAGCGGGTGGCCATCGCTCGCGCCCTGGCCATGCAGCCCAAGATCCTGCTGATGGACGAACCCTTCGCCGCCCTGGACGCCCTGACTCGCCGCAAGATGCAGGAAGAGCTCCTGGCGCTCTGGGACGAGGTGCGCTTCACCCTGCTGTTCGTCACCCACTCCATCGAGGAGGCGCTGGTGGTGGGCAATCGCATCCTGCTGCTGTCGCCCCATCCGGGCCGGGTCCGCGCGGAACTCAACTGCCACCAGTTCGGCCTCGAGGACTTTGGCGGCGCCGAATTCCAGAGTACCGCGCTGCGCATCCACAACCTGCTGTTCCCCGACGACGTTCAGACCCTGCCGCCGGAGGTCGCCGACGAGCGCCTGCGCCTGCAGCAGGCCATCGTCCAGGGCCGCATTTCCTACTAGTTTCGAGGTGGACCCATGACTCGACAGCCCCCGGTGCGGGCCGAATACCAACGGGACCTCGCGCCCCTCAACGACTTGCCGCTGGCGGTGGAGCTCCCTCTGGCCACGCGCCTGTGGAGCCAAGCCTGGCTGCGCAAGCTGGTGATCCTGGCGATCCTCATGCTGGCCTGGGAAGTGGCCGCCCGCTGGCAGGGCAACGACCTGCTGCTGCCCAGCTTCCTGCAGACCGCCGCGGCCTTCTGGGATGGGCTGGTCACTGGTGAGTTACCAGCCAAGGTCGCCATCTCTCTGGGTACCTTGCTCAAGGGCTATCTGCTGGGCGTGGTGCTGGCCCTGGCGCTGAGCGCCCTGGCCGTCTCCACCCAGTTCGGTCGCGACCTGCTCGGCACCCTGACCTCGATGTTCAATCCGCTGCCGGCCATCGCCTTGTTGCCGCTGGCGCTGCTTTGGTTCGGCCTGGGCGAAAACAGCCTGGTGTTCGTGCTGGTACATTCGGTGCTCTGGCCCATGGCGCTGAACACCTACTCGGGCTTTCTCGGCGTCTCCGACACCCTGCGCATGGCCGGGCGCAACTATGGCCTCAAGGGGCTGAGGTACGTCGGGCTGATCCTCATTCCGGCGGCGCTGCCGGCCATCGTTTCGGGCCTCAAGATCGGCTGGGCCTTCGCCTGGCGCACCCTGATCGCCGCCGAGCTGGTGTTCGGCGCCTCCAGCGGCAAGGGCGGCCTGGGCTGGTACATCTTCCAGAATCGCAACGAGCTCTACACCGACCGCGTCTTCGCTGGCCTCGCCGCGGTGATCATCATAGGCCTGCTGGTGGAAGGCCTGGTGTTCGCCACCTTGGAGCGGCTGACGGTGAAGAAGTGGGGGATGCAGCGGTAGGGCTGGGTATCTTCTTGTTGGGCTTCGCTGCGCTCAACCCAACCTACGGCATAGCCCCGTAGGTTGGGTCGAGACGGCTTTATCGTCGAAGTCCAACAGATCGCGGGTTGCTGTTCGCCAGTAGTACATGGCGGCTTGCAGTCTTGGCGGTCCGCAGGGCTATCGCTCCTATGAAGAATTTCTGTTCAAAGACCAACATCCTCTAACACCGATAACCCGCCGCTGTTCTACCGCTGTACCCTGATCTAGCCTTAATAGAGGCACTCCCTCACAGAGGTTTCGCTCATGTACGCCTTCCGTATCGAGCCCCTGACGCCACTGACTGCATCGACCTCAGTACCCCATCTGAGCGCGGTGTGCATCACGACACAGCGTCAGTCCGCTCGGTCCAAAAGGAAGGTCTTTCATGTCCAAAGAAGTGCTTGGAATCTTCGCCATCGCCCTGATGATCATCGGCGAAGGCTGCATCATCTACGCCGAATTGGCAGCGGCGCGGTTGGCGGCTGCGGTCGGTCTCGATTGGCATGATGCGCTGCTATTGGCAGGGCTCGCTTGCTTTTCCGGTCTCTGCCTGTTGCTGGCGTACGGCCTGGGCTATCGGGCTACCGGTGATATCTGGGTGGTCGCGGTCGTTTCCGTACTGGTGTTATTGGTCTGCGAGCCGTTGCTGATCTGGCTGCTATTCCAGGAGTTACCGGGTCGGGGCGCTCTGGTGGGTTCCATCCTCGGCGCCCTGGGGTTGGCGGCTACGGCCTGGCTTTGAAGACCGTCAGCGTAGTATGAGTGATTGGCCAATCGCGGCCATGGGCCGCTCCTACGGGCAGGTGGCTGCGGTCGACGAGGTCTTCTCGGATCGACTGAGACCGGTATTCGCTCGATTTAACCCTTCAGGAGAATGTGGAGGCGAGGGCGCCCTTGTGGCTGAATTACCTGGTGGAAAAAAGCTACGCCGTTTCCACGCTACGGCGCTTGGTCGTTGGGCTTCGCTACGCTCAACCCAACCTACGACATAGCCCCGTAGGTTGGGTTGAGACGGCTTTATCGTCGAAGCCCAACAGGCCACGGATTTGGTCCAGGAACAACGACTTTCAACCCTCCCTCGGATAACCCCCTCTCCCTTGGGGAGAGGGCTGGGGTGAGGGCGCCCCTCGCACCGAAGGCCCTGGTGGAAAAGGCTAACGCCTTTTTCCACGCCGAGGCGCCCTGGGATCGTTTGGGCGATCGCGGCCATGGGCCGCTCCTACGGAACGAGGAAGTATTGCTGCTTCTACCCTTGAGGAGCGTCGCTTCATGAGGCAAGCCACCATCTTTAAATGCATGTTTCAAATAAAACAATAATTAGGATATGCGCATAAGGAATTTCCTTCTTATGCCCTGGTTGCCTAAGGTGGAACCCAGCCAACGCCTTCCTGAAGGCGTCCCCTTACCTCGGCACGGGATTCACCACCATGAGCGTCCAATTCCTCGGCATGATCGGCCACCGCCTCACCTCGGAGATCATCGCCCCCTCCGGTCCCATCTTCGATAAGGGCTATATCACCCGCTTCGCCCAGGCCCATGAGCAGGCCGGCTTCGATCGCATCCTGGTCGGCTACTGGTCCGACCAGCCCGACGGCTTCCTGGTCACTGCCCTGGCAGGGCAGGCCACCCGGACGCTCAAGTTCCTGCTGGCCCACCGTCCCGGTTTCGTCGCCCCGACCCTGGCGGCGCGCAAGCTGGCGACCCTCGATCATCTGCTCGACGGTCGCCTGGCGGTGCACATCATCAGTGGTGGCAGCGATGGGGAGCAGCGCAAGGACGGCGACTGGCTCGACCACGACCAGCGCTATGCCCGCACCGAGGAATTCCTCGACGTGGTCCGCCAGGAGTGGACCAGCACCCAGCCCTTCGATCACGAGGGCGAGCACTACCGGGTGGCGAAGGGCTTCTCCGCCATCAAGCCGCTGCAGCAGCCGAGCCTGCCGGTCTATTTCGGCGGCTCCTCGCCAGCCGCATTGCGGGTGGCCGGCAAGCACGCCGACGTCTTCGCGCTGTGGGGCGAATCCCTGGCCCAGACCCGCGAGACCATCGCTGCGGTCCGCGCCGAGGCGGCGCGCCATGGCCGTACCCCAAAATTCAACGTGTCCTTCCGGGTGATCCTTGGCGACACCGAGGATGATGCCTGGGCCAAGGCCGAGGCCATTCGCCAGCAGGCCAAGGCGCGCCTCGCCGCCGACGGCGCCGTGCATCCCGCCAAACCCGAAGCGGTCGGGGCACAGCGTCTGCGCGATACCGTGGCCCTGGGCGACCGTGTGGATCGCCGGCTCTGGACCGGTATCGCCGCCCTGGTCGGCGGCGGGCACAACTCCACCGCCCTGGTGGGCACCGCTGAGCAGGTGGCCGATGCCCTGCTGGACTACTACGACCTGGGCGTCGACAGTTTCCTGATCCGCGGCTTTGATCCGCTCAACGACGCCGTCGAGTACGGCCGCGAACTGATTCCCCTGACCCGGCAGAAGGTCGCCGCGCGCCTGGCCGGTGCCCGCCGCACCGGCTGAACCCCGACATCTGACACCTGCGCGACCGTACCCACGGAGCGCCCCCGATACCTTCGAGGAGACGCCTTCGTGATCAAGGGATTGTTATTCACCGCCGGCCTGCTGGCTGGCACCTCCGCCAACCTGGCCCAGGCGGTCACCCTCACCATCGGTGACCAGTTCTACTACAGCAGCACCCTGCTGGAGCAGGCAGGTGAACTCAAGGACCTGCCGTACGAGATCCAGTGGAAGAGGTTCAACGCCGGTGGCCCGGTGGTGGAGGCGCTCAATGTCGGCTCCATCGACCTGGGCATCGTCGGCGACACCCCGGTGATCGCCCTGGCCGCCCGGGGTGGGCCGATCAAGGTGGTGGCAGTGACCCGCAATAGACCGGACGGCACTGCCATCGTGGTCGGCAAGGATTCACCCATCAAGACGGTGGCGGACTTGGCCGGCAAGCGGGTTGCCATCTGGAAGGGCTCCTGGAGCCAGCAACTGGTCTACTCGGCGCTGGAACAGGCCGGGCTGCCCAGCGATGCCCCGCGCTACAGCTACCTGATGCCCACCGAGGCGGTCGCCGCCTTGAGCCAGGGCACCCTCGATGCCACCGCCACCTGGGAGCCCTACGTGAGCATGGTGGAGCGCCAGGGCGGACGGGTGCTGATCACCGCCAAGGACCTGATGCCGGCGCCGGTCTATGTGGTGGCCAACACCCAGCGCCTGGACGAGAACCGCGCCGCCATCGGCGATTTCATCGCCCGCTTGCAACGTGCTCGCAGCTGGGCGCGCGACCACGTCGACGTCTATGCCCAGGCCTGGGCCAGGCGCAACAACTCCGATCCGGCCATCGCCGAACGCTGGTTCCGGCGCGACGCCACCTGGGTCGAACCGATCAGCGCCCAGACCTTGAGCGACGGCCAGAAGACCGCCGATTTCCTGGTCAAGGCCGGGGTGCTGCAACAGCCGTACGACGTCAAGCCGCTCTATGACCAGAGCTTCAACCGCTACCTGCAAGCGCTCCGGGAGGCCAGCCGATGAGTCGCCAATTGCACCTCGCCGGCTTCCTGCTGGCCGGTCCCGTCGTCCATAGCCACGCCGTCTGGCGCCACCCTGAAACCCAGGGCGACTTCCTCGACCCGGACTATTACGTCCGCGCGGCCAAGGCGCTGGAGGAGGGGCTGTTCGACTTCCTGTTCTTCGCCGACCGCCTGGCCGTGGGCGACCAGCTCGGCGGCTCACGGGAGACCGCCCTGCGCCTAGGGGCCCAGGACGCCACCCGACTCGATCCGCTGCCGCTGTTGTCCTATCTGGTGGCTCACACCCGCCACCTTGGGCTGGGTTGCACCCGCTCCACCACCTACTACGAACCGGCCCACGTCGCCCGGGCCTTCGCCACCCTCGATCACCTGTCCCGCGGGCGCGCCGCCTGGAACATCGTCACCTCCATGAACGACAGCGAGGGCCGGCTGTTCGGCAGGGAGCGCCACCTGGAGCACGACCTGCGCTACGACCGTGCCGACGAATTCGTCGAGGTGGCCGTCAAGCTCTGGCGTAGTTGGGGACCTGGCGCGCTGCGCCTGGATCGAGACGCCGGCGTGCTGGCCGATCCCGCGCAGGTGCGTGCCCTCGATCACCAGGGCGACTGGTTCCGGGTGGAGGGCCCGCTCAACATCCCGCGCAGTCCGCAAGGGCGGCCGGTACTGATCCAGGCCGGCTCTAGTGGTCGTGGCCGGCGCTTCGGCGCACGTTGGGCAGAGGCCATCTTCACCATCCAGCCAGACCTCGCCGCCATGCGCGCCTTTCGCGACGACGTCCGCCGCCAGGTGCTGGAGCAGGGGCGCTCCCCCGACGGCTGCAAGATCCTCACCTCGGTCATGCCCTTCATCGGCGGCAGCGAAGCCGAAGCACGGGCCAAGCAGGAAAGGCACAACGCCCTGGCGCAACCCGAGGTGGGGCTGATCACCCTCTGCTCCCAGCTCAATATCGACCTGTCGCGCTTCACCCTTGATACCGCCCTGGGTGAGGTGGCCGAGGTCGGTGGCCTGCCACCGGCCGCTGCCGAAAAACTCCTGGCGCTGGGGTCGCGGACCACCCTGGCCGAATTGGGTCGCAGCTATGCCGCCAGCGTGCGGGTGCCGCAACTGGTGGGCACCGGCGCCCAGATCGCCGAACAGCTGGCCGAGCTGTTCGAAGCCGGCGGCTGCGACGGCTTCGTGATTTCCCCCGGCTACCTGCCGGGGTCCTTCGTCGAGTTCAGCGAAAGCGTGGTGCCGCACCTGCAGCGCCGCGGCCTGTTCCGACGCCAGTACCAGGGCACGACCCTGAGAGACCACCTGGGCCTCGGCCCCCTGGAGGACTAGATGAGCACCATTAAGGATACCGAGGCTTGGCTGACGCTGGCCCGCGAGATCGGCGCGGAATTCGCTGCCCGGGTGGTGGCCGACGAACGCGACCGCATTCGTCCCGATGCCCAGCTGCAAAGACTCAAGGACAGCGGCCTGACCAACCTGGTCATACCCGTGCGCCTTGGTGGCGCCGGCCAGCCCTGGTCGCTGGCCATGCGTGTGCTGCGCGAGATCGCTGCCGGCGACGGCTCGGTCGGCCTGCTCTTTGGCTATCACCTGCTCAATACGGTGAACCTGCGCCGCGAGCCCCAGCCACGGCGCGACCGCCTGCTGGCGGAAATCGCCGAGGGCCGGCTGTGGCTGGCCGGAGTGGTCAATCCACGGGATGACGACATCCTCGCCACGCCCGTTGCCGGCGGTGGCTATCGCCTGACCGGGCGCAAGGGCTTCTGCAGCGGCGCCGCCTTCGCCGATCGCCTCACCATCAGTGCCCGCGACCGGCAGAGCGGGGCGCGGCTGATGGTCACCCTGCCAGGGGATCGCGCGGGGCTGGCCTATGCCGAGGACTGGGACCACTTCGGCGTGGCGCGCAGCGACAGTGGCAGCTTTACCCTGACCGACGTCTGGGCCAGTGCCGAGGAGGCCCAAGTCTGCGACCTGGAAGATGCCGGTGACTTTGCCGCGGTGATCCGCACCCCGGTCAACCAGTCGGCCTTCACCCAGTACTACCTGGGCGCCGCCCAGGGCGCGCTGCGCGAGGCGCGGCGCTATCTGCATGCAGAGGCGCGGCCTTGGGTGCATTCCCTCGCCGCCAGCGCCAGCGAGGATCAACTGGTGCTGAGCCAGATGGGCGAACTCTGGATCGCCCTGCAGGGCGCCGTGGCCCTGGCCGAGGTGGCGGCGGGGCGGGTGGATGACCTGCTCGCGGCGGATGACACCTTTACCGCTGAGCTACGCGGCGAGACAGCCATTGCCGTGGCCGGTGCCAAGGTGCTGGCCGCCCGTACCGCCCTCGACGTGACCACCCGGGTGTTCGACGCCCTGGGTGCCCGCGCCACCCACAACCGCCTGGGCCTGGATCGCTTCTGGCGCGATGTACGCACCCACAGCCTGCACGACCCCCTGGCCTACAAGGTGCTGGAGGTCGGCCGTTATGCGGTCAATGGCCAGTACCCCGATATCCGTGCCTATACCTGACGAGAGGCTTCCCATGCTACGCAAGACCCTTGTTGGCCTCACCCTCGGCCTGCTCGCCGCTACCCAGACGTTGGCTACCACGCTGGTGGTGGGCGATCAGAGCTATAACACCCGTACCGTGATGGAAGCCGCCGGTGTCCTCGACGACCTGCCGTACCAGCTGGACTGGAAGCAATTCACCGCCGGTTCGCCGGTGGCCGAGGCGCTCAACGTCGGCAGCCTCGACCTGGGCCTGCTGGGCGATGCGCCGCCGCTGTTCCTTGGCGCCCTCGGCGCGCCGATCAAGGTGGTCGGCATCAGTCGTCAGAGCCTCGACGGGGTGGCAGTGCTGGTGCGCGGCGATTCCAGCATCCGTAGCCTGGCGGATCTGCAGGGCAAGACGGTGGCCATCTGGAAGGGCTCCTGGAGCCAGCAATTGGCCTTGTCCGCCCTGGATCGCGCGGGCGTACCGCGCGACCGGGTGAGCTTCCGCTACCTCAACGCCCTGGATGCCTCCCATGCGCTGGAGGGCGGCTCGGTGGACGCCATCGCCACCTGGGAGCCCTATGTCACCCAGGCCCAGCGCCATGGCGCCCGGGTGCTCACCACCGCCGAAGATCTGATCCCGGCACAGAGTTTCGTGGTGGCCAGCCAGCGCGCCCTGGACGATGCCGCCAAGCACCGTGCCATCGGCGACTTCCTGCAGCGGCTGCAACGGGCACGGACCTGGGCCAATGCCGATCCGGCGCATACGGCGCGTTATGCCCGCGCCTGGGCCGAGCGCACCCGCGCTGACGCGGCCATCGCCCAGGCCTGGTTCGCCCGTGCCCGCACCAGCATCGGGCCAGTCACTCCCGCAGCCATTGCCCAGGCGCAGCGCACCGTCGACTTCTTCGCGGGCGAAGGGCTGGTCAAGGGCTATGACGCCAGCCGTCTGTTCTACGATGGCTTCGGCACGAGCCTGGCCCCGCTCGCGCAGACGGCGCAACGCTGAGCACCGGGTAGCGGGGGAGGTGTT
Source organism: Pseudomonas sp. MS15a(2019) (assembly GCF_013277805.1). NCBI lineage: Bacteria > Pseudomonadati > Pseudomonadota > Gammaproteobacteria > Pseudomonadales > Pseudomonadaceae > Pseudomonas > Pseudomonas sp. MS15a(2019). Next base: position 69,830 of record NZ_VBTN01000004.1, on the reverse strand, counting down.
GCGTTATGCTTGAGGCGCATATCCACCAGCAGGAAGTCAGACGCCTCCTCATGAAGACGGACGATATCGAAGCCTTCGTCGCGGTGCTCCGCAGCGGCTCCCTCAACGCCGCCGCGCAAACGCTGGGCCTGACCCAGCCGGCCATCACCCGGCGCCTGCAGAGCCTGGAGCAGGATCTCGGGGTCGAGTTGCTCGACCGCCACACCAAGCCGCTCAAGCCAACGCGCCTGGGTCAGGAGGTCTACGGTCATTGCCGTGCCATTCTGCGCGAGATGGATGCCCTGCGCGAGCGGGTGGCGGGTGATACCCCGCCGTCTGGACTGCTGCGCCTGGGCGTACCCCAGACCCTGGGCGATGCGCTGTTGCTGGAGGCCGTGAAAGACATCCGCACCCGCTACCCGGAGCTGCGCACCCAGGTGGCGACCGGCTGGGGCAGCGTACTGGTGAGCCGGATCGAGCACGGCGAACTGGACGGCGCCCTGGTGCTGTTTCCGGCCAACAAGGTCTTTCCCGACGGTATCGAGGCCCAGGCCCTGGGCGCCATGCCCTTGCAGGTGGTCTGCGCCCGCGCGCAGGCGCCGGCCAAACCCAAGCGCCTGGCCGACCTCCAAACGCAGGGCTGGGTGCTCAATCCCGATGGCTGCGGCTTTCGCGCCAGTCTGCAGCGCACCCTGGCCGAGCAGGGCCAGGCGCTGCGCATCAACCTGGAAACCTATGGCACCGAACTCCAGCTCGGTCTGGTGGCGGATGGCCAGGGCCTCGGCCTGGTCCCGGCACCGCTGCTGGCCTTGAGCGCCCATCGCGAACGGCTGGCGGTGATTCCCTTGAAGGACTTCAAGCCGGAGATCCAGCTGTGGCTGATCCACCCACGCTTTCTCGGGCCGTTGCAGGAGGTGGTCGAAGGGTTCGGGCGGGCGGCGAGTCAGCTGTTGGCAGCCTCCTGACGGCAGAACGCCCGGCAGCCAGGCTGCCGGGCGTCCGCTAACGCCTGCTTAGGCCGCGGGCTTGGCCAGGAACTCCCGCAGCACGTAGTGCAGGATGCCGCCGGCCTTGAAGTAGCTCACTTCATTGAGCGTGTCGATGCGGCAGAGCACCTCGACGCTTTCCAGGCTGCCATCCTCACGGGTGACTTCCAGGGTCAGCGGCATGCGCGGGCGCAACTCGACACCGTCGATGCCCAGCACGGCGATCTTTTCCTTGCCGGTCAGCCCCAGGGACTTGCGATCGACGCCGTCCTTGAACTGCAGCGGCAGCACGCCCATGCCCACCAGGTTGGATCTGTGGATGCGCTCGAAGCTCTCGGCGACCACGGCCTTCACGCCCAGCAGGTTGGTGCCCTTGGCGGCCCAGTCACGGGAGGAACCCGTGCCGTATTCCTTGCCGGCGATGATCACCAGCGGGGTGTTTTCCAGCTCGTACTTCATGGCCGCGTCGTAGATCGACAGCTTTTCGCCACTGGGGACGTGGAAGGTGTTGCCGCCTTCCTCGCCGCCCAGCATCTCGTTCTTGATGCGGATGTTGGCGAAGGTGCCGCGCATCATGACTTCGTGGTTGCCACGACGGGAGCCGTAGGAGTTGAAGTCGGCATAGTCCACGCCGTGCTCGGCGAGGTAGCGACCGGCGGGGCTGTCCTTCTTGATGTTGCCGGCAGGAGAGATGTGGTCGGTAGTGACCGAATCACCCAGCAACGCCAGGATGCGGGCATCGTGGATGTCGGCGATGCGCGGCGGATCGCCGGCAATGGTCTCGAAGAAGGGCGGATTCTGGATGTAGGTGGAGTCGGCATCCCAGACATAGGTCTCGGCGTCCGGCACCTGGATCGCCTGCCACTTCTCGTCACCGTCGAAGACGGCGCCGTATTGTTTGTGGAACATGGCGGTGTCGAGCTTCTGCACGGCGTCGGCCACTTCCTGCTGGCTGGGCCAGACATCTTTCAGATAGACCGGCTGACCATCGTTGCCCGTGCCCAGTGGCTCCTGGGTCAGATCGACCTTGACGCTGCCGGCGAGGGCATAGGCCACCACCAGCGGTGGCGAGGCCAGCCAGTTGGTCTTGACCAGCGGATGCACCCGGCCTTCGAAGTTGCGGTTGCCGGAGAGCACCGAGGCCACGGTGAGGTCGGCGTCCTGGATCGCCTTTTCGATGGGATCGAGCAGCGGGCCGGAGTTGCCGATGCAGGTGGTGCAGCCATAGCCGACCAGATCGAAACCGAGGTCGTTGAGATAGGGGGTGAGACCGGCGGCGTTGTAGTAGTCGGTCACCACCTTGGAGCCGGGGGCGAGAGACGACTTGACCCAGGGCTTGCGCATCAGGCCTTTTTCGGCGGCCTTCTTCGCCAGCAGACCGGCGGCCATCATCACGCTGGGGTTAGAGGTATTGGTACAGGAGGTGATGGCGGCGATCACCACGGCACCGTCCTCCAGCTGGAAGGTCTGGCCGTCGAGCTGGACTTCCACGCCACTGCCCGCCTTGGGGGCCTCGGCTTTTTTCGGCGCCAGGGCAGTGAAATCGCCAAAGGTCTTGGAGACCTCGCCGAGCAGCACACGATCCTGCGGTCGCTTGGGTCCGGCCAGGCTGGACTGGACTTCGCCCATGTCCAGCTCCAGCACGTCGGTGAACACCGGCTCGTCGCCGGGATTGCGCCACAGGCCCTGGGCCTGGGTGTAGGCTTCTACCAGTTGCACGGTCTCCTCGGGACGACCGGACAGGCGCAGGTAATCCAGGGTGATCTGGTCCACCGGGAAGAAACCGCAGGTGGCGCCGTACTCCGGTGCCATGTTGCCGATGGTGGCGCGGTCGGCCAGGGGCAGGGTGGCCAGGCCATCGCCGAAGAATTCGACGAACTTGCCCACCACGCCCTTCTTGCGCAGCATCTGGGTCACGGTCAGCACCAGGTCGGTGGCGGTGATGCCCTCGCGCAGCTTGCCGGTGAGCTTGAAGCCCACCACCTCGGGGATCAGCATGGACACCGGCTGGCCGAGCATGGCCGCCTCGGCCTCGATACCGCCGACGCCCCAGCCCAGCACGCCCAGGCCATTGATCATGGTGGTGTGGGAGTCAGTACCCACCAGGGTGTCGGGGAAAGCATAGGTGCGACCGTCCTCGTCCTTGGTCCAGACGGTGCGGCCCAGGTACTCCAGGTTAACTTGGTGGCAGATACCGGTGCCCGGCGGGACCACGCGGAAGTTGTCGAAGGCGTTCTGGCCCCAGCGCAGGAAGGCATAGCGCTCGCCGTTACGCTCCATCTCGATCTCAACGTTCTCGTGGTAGGCGTTTTCGCTGGCGTAGCGATCCACCATCACGGAGTGGTCGATCACCAGATCGACGGGGGAAAGCGGATTGATCCGCTGCGGATCGCCACCGGCCTTGGCCACGGCTTCGCGCATGGCGGCCAGGTCGACCACTGCCGGTACGCCGGTGAAGTCCTGCATCAGCACCCGCGCCGGCCGGTACTGGATCTCGCGATTGGCGGAGCGGGTCTTGGTCCAGTCGGCCAGGGCCTGAAGGTCCTCGCCGGTAACGGTCTGGTTGTCTTCCCAGCGCAGCAGGTTCTCCAGCAGCACCTTGAGGGACTTGGGCAGCTTGTCGAGATTGCCCAGGGTCTGGGCCGCGTCGGGTAGGCTGTAATAGTGGTAGGTGCGCTCACCGACCTGCAGGGTCTTGAGGCTTTTGAGGCTGTCCAGGGCTGGCATCAGGGGTCTCCTTATCGACGCTTCGACGGTTGCCCGCTGGCCGTACGAGCCTCGAAACGTGAAGGAGACCCGTACCAGCGCTGGGCGGACTGATTTTTCTAGGTGTAGTACTGGACCGATAGGCGCCGCTGGCGTTCCCCAGCGGGCGCGCTGGGGTATAGTGCGCGCCCTGCGTGACCCCTTGAGGAAGCCCTGTCGTGAATACCCTGTTGCTGCTGTGCCGTACCGGATTCGAAGGCGAGGTCTGCGCCGAGCTCGGCGAGCGGGCGGCGCTGCTCGGCGTGGGCGGCTACGCCAAGGGCAAGCCGGGTGCGGCCTATGCGGAATTCGTCTGTGGCGACGCCGAGGGTGCCGCCCGGTTGATGCAGAACATCACCTTCGGCGAGCTGATCTTCCCTCGTCAGTGGTCCCGTGGCGCCTTTCTCAGCCTGCCCGAGCAGGACCGCATCGGGCCGCTGCTGGAGCTGCTGGCGGGCTATCCCGTCTGCGGCAGCCTGGCGCTGGAAATGCCCGACACCAACGATGGCAAGGCGCTCTCCACCTTCTGCAAGAAATTCGAGCGCCCCCTGACTCTGGCGCTGCGCAAGGCAGGTCGTCTGGTGGACGATGCCCGGGCGCCACGCCTGCAGCTGACCTTTCTCAGTGGCCGCGAGGTTTTCGTCGGCGTGGTCGAGCCGGACAACGCCGCGCTCTGGCCCATGGGCATCCCACGGCTGAAGTTTCCTCGCGAGGCCCCCAGTCGCTCGACGCTCAAACTGGAAGAGGCCTGGCACCAGTTCATTCCCCGCGCCGAATGGGAGACCCGTCTGGCGCCGGAGATGCGTGCCGTGGACCTGGGCGCAGCGCCTGGTGGCTGGACCTGGCAGCTGGTGGCCCGCGAGATGCTGGTGACGGCGGTGGACAATGGTCCGATGAACGAGACGCTGATGGACAGCGGCCTGGTGGAGCACCTGCAGGTCGACGGCTATGCCTATGTTCCCAAGCGCCCGGTGGACTGGATGGTCTGCGACATCGTCGAGAAGCCCGCGCGTACCGCGGCGCTGATCGAGCGCTGGATCGGCGAAGGTCATTGCCGCGAGGCGGTGGTCAATCTCAAGCTGCCGATGAAGCAGCGCTATCGCGAAGTAGCCAGCATCCTCGAACGCCTGCGCGACCATTTCGAAGATCGCGGCCAGCGCGTGGTCATCGGCTGCAAGCAGCTCTACCACGACCGCGAGGAAGTGACCTGTCATCTGCGCCGGCTGGATCGGAAACCCTAGACCGCCATCAGGCTCTGAATGCAGATCGCTGTAACCGTTTTATCCCTGGAGACCCCATGACCCTCGAAGCCGATGCCACCCTCGACGCCAGCGGGCTGAATTGTCCGGAGCCGGTGATGATGCTGCACAACAAGGTGCGCGACATCGCCCCCGGCGCCCTGCTCAAGGTCATCGCCACCGACCCCTCCACCCAGCGCGACATCCCCAAGTTCTGCGTCTTCCTCGGTCATGAACTGGTGGAAAAGAGCGAAGGGGACGGGCGTTATCTGTATTGGATTCGCAAGAAGGTGGAGTGAGGGTTGCGCGAAAGCTCGCTTTGATATTGTGAATTGGCTCACAATAAGTGATCTAGCAAGCAAGGAAGCCTTTTTATGAAAGCCAGGATGCTGGGTGTTGTCTCGCTCATTCTCGCGGGGTGCACGTCGGTACAGGTCCAGCCCGTCGCCGTACGCCCGGATTTGGTATGTATCCAGGAGAATCCTGCGGTTTGGGTGAAGGACTTTCTCCCCGTGGTCCGGGCCGGCTTTGCTCGGCACAGCGTGCCTACCGAGAGCTATACGCAGGTGCCACGCGAGTGCCCATACATTCTTGAGTACACCGCGCGGCAAACCTGGGACGGCGTGCCTTACTTATCAGCTGCCGAGCTGACCCTGCGTGACGCCAGTGGGCGCCTGGTGGGTCAGGCTGACTATCACCTGCGGGGTAAGGGTGGTTTCTCCTTTATGAAGTGGCAGGGGACCGCAACAAAGATCAATCCGGTGGTAGATGAGCTCTTGGGTCAGATGCGTCCCGCACCTGTCACCAGACCGACCACGAGTGCTGTCCCTACCTCCGCACCTGCCGGGCTGACCTTTGAAGACGAATTGGCTGCGCTTCAGGCAAAAAACCTCAGCTATCAGGACTACAGCAATCAGTACCGTGCGCTTCGGCAGCGCTATGGTCTGGATCGCTGACTTCAATGTCGAGCCCGTAACGTTGGGCTTCGCTTACGCTCAGCCTACCTACGACGCGTAGCCAAGGCCCCACCGCACGGGGTTGGCTTTCGTAGGTTGGGTTGAGACGGCTCCATCGTCGAAGCCCAACAGGACGATGCCCGTCACCCCGTAACGTGTAAAACCGCGCAGCGTTTTCCACCGTCGAGCCCCGAACCCGTGGACAAGGGCATGCCGTTGTCCAGCCTACGCTCAGGCAGCATCCAAGCCTTTGACCACGCCCAGCAGATGCTCCCCGAGCCGGCGATGCTGGTCCGCCTCGAAATGCACGCCGTCCACTGGGCTTACCTGGATGATTTCCCCGGCATCGACGAAGGTCGCGCCCTGGGCTTCGGCTACCTGGCGATAGCGTGCGGCCAGTTGGCGAGACTTGGCCGCGCCGCCGGCGAAGATCTCGCCGAGAAAGCCCACTTCCTCGATGGGCGCCGGGGCCATGACGATGAGCCTGGGCGTAGCGCCGTCCGGGCCGGCATTGCAGCGCTTGATCTCTTCCAGCAGCACCTGCAAGGCACTGGCGATGTCCGCGGGCGTCACCGACAGCCGCGCCTTGAGGTCGTTGGTACCCAGCATCAGCAGCAGGACATCCACGGGCAGCTGGCTTTCCAGGCAGGGCCGGAGATAGCTGAGGCCGTTCTTGTGGTGGCCGTCGATGGGGTCGTCATGCACCGTGGTCCGCGCCGGCAGGCCTTCTTCGATCACCCGCCAGTCGCTGCCCAGGCCGCGGGCCAGGACGCCGGTCCAGCGTTCGTCCCAGCCGAAGCGTTTAAGTAGGCCGGGCTGGGTCAGGGGGCGGGTGCCGTGGGTGTTGGAGTCGCCATAGCAGAGCAGGGTACGCAAGGGCATGGGAAAGCCTCGTCGGGACAGGTCATCCTCACCCTAGTGGCTATTCCCGCCGGTCGCGAGGGCCGGCGGTCGTGCCAGCGCAGCCGGGTCAGCCCTCGCTCGGCGCCTGGCCGCCGCGGGTCGCCTGATCCAGCGGCGAGCCGCCCACCTCGTAGCGCACGTTCATGCGCGGCGAGGCCAGCTCGATGCCGGCGTCGTCCAGGTAGCGCTTGAGTTTGAGGTTGAAGGCCCGCGAGACCTCCCACTGCTTGATCGGCGCGGTCTTGAAGCGGAATCTCAGGATGGCCATGCCGGAATCGAAGCTCTCCACCCCCTGCAGCTCCAGCGGTGACCAGATGTCCCGGCCGATGAAGGGATCCTGGCGGAGGGTACGACCCACTTCCTGGACCATCTCGATGGCCTTGTCCACCGATAGCGCCTGGGGGATCGGCAGGCGGAAGATGGCGTAGCCGAATTGCCGCGAGTAGTTCTGGATGCTCTTGATCTCGCTGAAGGGGATGGTGTGGACGATGCCGTCGATATCCCTGAGTCGCACGGTGCGGATGGTCAGGCCCTCCACGGTGCCCAGGTGGTTGCCGACGTCGACATAGTCGCCGATGGCCAGGGAGTCCTCGATGATGATGAACAGCCCGGTAATGAGGTCGGCTACCAGGCTTTGAGCGCCGAAGCCCACCGCCAGGCCGATGACGCCGGCACCGGCCAGCAGCGGGGTGACGTTCACGCCCATGTTGGCCAGGGCGACGATCAGGGCGATGACGAAGATGGTCAGGAACAGCACGTTGCGGATCAGCGGCAACATGGTCTGGGCGCGGGCGTTGTTGGGGCTGACGCGGTGCAGATTGAGGCCGCGGTGGATGGCGGTGTCGGCCAGGATCCACACCAGCCAGGCCAGCAGCAGGGTGCCGCCCAGGCCAAAGAATTTGCTGGCGACCGCATGACCGTCGCCCTGGCTGAATCTCAGCAGCGAGAGATTCCAGGCGCGCAGGGCCAGCTCGATGCCTACCAGCCAGATGACGATGCCCAGCACCAGCACGAAGAAGGCGCGCAGCCGTTCGGCATAGGCTTCCTGGATGCGTCCACTGGGCCGGCGGCGCAGCAGCCGCGCCCGTACCAACGCATTCAGGCCCAGGGCGGCGCCCATGGTCACGGCGAACAGCAGCGCGCGACGCAGGGCGTCGCTGGTGTCGCCGGCGGAGACGAAGGTGGCCACCACCGATACCGCCACCAGGATCAGCAGCGGCAGGTGCCAGAGCCGGGCGATCAGGTGGCGCACGCCCTGCAGGCCACGCAGGGCCTGCCGTTTGGCCAGCGGCTGGTTGCGGATCAGGTGGGCGATGGGGCGGCGGAATCTCAAGGCGAACTGCGCGGTGAGCAGCGCCGCGCAGATATTGGCCCCGATGGCGATGACGGCGGCCAGGTGTGGCCCTAGGGTCTCGGCCAGGTGCGGATCGCTGGCGGCGCCGCCGAGGGCGGCCAGGCTGCCGATGATCCACAGTGGACGGAAGGCGCGTCGGCGCAGGATCAACAGGGCGCGGTTGCGATGGGCGCCGCTGGGGAGGGAGCAGATCACCACCACCGTGGCGGCGAACAGGGGACCGGTGACGGCGGCATAGGCCAGGGCGACGGCCACCGTCTTGCCCAGTGAATCCGGCAGCCACAGGGACACCACCAGGGTCAGGATGAAGGCCAGCAGCCAGGGCGCCAGCTTGCGCAGGGCGAAACGCACCAGATCCAGGGTCCGCGGCTGGAGCGGCAACTCCTCCGCCAGTCCGAATCTCACCCGCAGGCGGTGACTGATGCTTTTCAAGCCCAGGGCGCAGCCGGCCCAGAAGGCCAGGGTGATGACGAAGCCGGAGAGCAGGTTGAGGCGCTGCTCGGGCGCCGGTACCAGTGCGGCCAGTTCGGCACCGGCCTGCTCCAGCTGGTACTGCCAGCGTTGGCGCAGGTTGTCGCGCTGCAGCTGTTGCTCGACCACCGTCATGGTGTCGGTGATCAGGCCGATCACGCCCTGGGAGGCGCTGGGTTCGGCCTTGGCCTGGGCCGCCTGCAGCTTCTTGAGATCCGCCAGCAGGCGATTGCGCTGCTGCTCGCTTTCCAGGGTCTTGATGACCTGGTCCAGGGACTGACCGAATTGCGGATCGACCTGGTCCTTCTGGGTGCCCGGCAGCCCCGGCAGGGCGGCCTGGACCGGGCCGATGAGCAGAAAGCAGAGGCAGAGGAGTTGAAGCAGGCGAAAGATCATCGAAGCCGCACGCTCACGAAAGAGGGAAACCCTCGTCCCGGTCGGCAGGGCAGCCGTCCGCGACGAGGTGGCCAGTGTAGCAAGGGCAGCGCGCTAGGCGCTGTGGATGCGTCGACGGGCGCTGCGGGCCAGGCGTACCGACAGCAGGATGGCCGCGCAGGTCAGGCCCAGCACCAGCCCCTGCCACAGCCCGGCTGGGCCGCGCGGTGCCCCGAACCAGTCGCTCAGGCCCAGCGCCCAGCCCACCGGCAAGCCCACGCCCCAGTAGGCCAGCAGGGTGATGACCATGGTCGCCCGGGTGTCCTGATAGCCGCGCAGGGCGCCAGCGGCGGTGACCTGGATGGCATCGGAGAATTGGAAGATACCGGCGAATACCAGCAGCGAGGCCGCCAGCTGGATCACCGCCAGGTCCTGGGAGTAGAGGCCGGCGATGAAGGTGCGCGCGGTCAGCATCAGGGTGCAGGAAACGCAGGCGCAGAGCAGCCCCGCGGCCATGCCGACGCCGGCGGCGAAGCGGGCCTCGCGCGGCTCGCCGCGGCCCAGTGCCTGGCCGACGCGGACGGTCACCGCCATCCCCAGCGCCAGGGGCACCATGAATACCAGGCCGGAGAAATTCAGCGCCACCTGGTGCCCGGCGACCACGGTCGGCCCCAGCTCGCCGATCAGCAGGGCCACCACGGAAAAGATGCTGGATTCGGCGAACACCGCGATGCCGATGGGTACACCGATGGCCAGCAGGGCGCGCAGCGTCGGGCCGTGCGGCCGCTCGAAGCGGGCAAAGATGGCGCAGGAGCGATAGCGTTCGGTGCGGATGATCGCCAGCATGGCCAGCAGCATCGCCCACATCACCGTGCCCGAGGCGAAGCCGCACCCAGCACCGCCCAGGGCCGGCAGCCCCAGGTGCCCATGGATGAAGATCCAGTTCAGCGGCACATTCAGCGCCAGACCGGCGATGCCCACCAGCATCGCCGGCCGGGTGCGCCCGAGGCCGTCGCTGAAGCAGCGCAGCACATAGTAGAAGGCGGTGGCCGGCAGGCCCATAGCGATGCCCTTGAGATAGAGCAGGGTCGGGCCGATCAGCTGGGCGTCGACATGCATGGCCACCAGCAGGGGGCGGGCGTTGAGCAGCAGCAGGCTGGCGATGAGGCCACAGCCCAGGGCCAGCCACAGCGCCTGGCGCACCAGCGGACCGATCTCCTGGCTGCGGCCGCCGCCGTGGCGCTCGGCCACCTTGGGCGTGGTCGCCAGCAGGATGCCGGTCATCAGCAGGAACACCGGAATCCACACGGAGTTGCCCAGGGCGACGGCGGCGAGGTCCAGCGGGCCGACGCGACCGGCCATGACGGCGTCGACGAAGCCCATGGCCGAATGGGAGAGCTGGGCGATGACGATGGGCGCGGCCAGGGAGAGCAGGGCGCCGAATTCACGTCTGATACGGGGCAGGGTGGAGGTCACTTGATCGTTCGGTCAGCTTCGGGGCCGATAGTCTAGTCTTCATGGCTGGCGTGACAAGCCTCGCGGCGACCATTGCCTGGTGCGGGATGCCTGCTAAAGTGCCGGTTCCCTCCCTTGCAAGTGCCCAGGCATGCACATTCTCGCCGACGAAAACATTCCGCTGCTGGACGCCTTCTTCGGCCCCCACGCCACCCTCGAACGCCTCCCCGGACGCGCCTTCGATCGCGCTGCCGTGAGCCGCGCCGATGCCCTGCTGGTGCGCTCCATCACCCGCATCGACGAGACGCTGCTGGCCGGATCTCGGGTCGGCTTCGTTGGCACCTGCACCATAGGCACTGATCATCTGGACCTCAGCTATCTGCAGCAGGCGGGTATCCGTTGGCGCAATGCGCCCGGCTGCAACGCCCGCGGCGTGGTGGACTGGGTGCTGGGCGCCTTGTTGGCACTGGCCGACGGCGCTGGCGCCGACCTGGCCAAGCGTACCTACGGCATCGTCGGCGCCGGCCAGGTCGGAGGCCGCCTGGCCGAGGTGTTGCGGGGCCTGGGCTGGACGGTGCTGGTCTGCGATCCGCCACGGCAGGCGACCGAGCCGGGCGACTTCCACAGCCTGGACGAGTTGATCGAGCGCTGCGACGTACTCTGTCTGCACACCCCACTGGTCCGTGATGGCGAACAGCGCACCCTGCACCTGTTCGATGCGACGCGCCTGGCAAGATTGCGTCCGGGCAGCTGGCTGCTCAATGCCTGCCGGGGCGAGGTAGTCGACAACGTCGCGCTGCGTACGCATCTGGCCGGTGGCGCCGAGCTGAAAGTGGCCTTGGATGTCTGGGAAGGCGAGCCAGGTATCGATCCTGAACTGGCCCGTCTCTGTCAGCTGGTGACGCCCCATATCGCCGGGCACAGCTTGGAAGGCAAGTGGCGCGGCACCGCGCAGATCTATGCGGCGTTCTGCGCCTGGGCGGGAGAGACGCCACGGTTGAGTCTGGACGAGCTGTTGCCACCGCAGCAGCTAAAGCGCCTGGTGTTCAGCGGAGATGCGCCCGAGGCGACGGCCTTCAGGCGTGTCTGTCGCGCGGTCTACGATCCGCGCGACGACGATGCGGCGCTACGTGCGACCCTCGGCCTGCCGGCCCTGGCGCGCGCCCAGGCGTTCGACGCCCTGCGCAAGGGCTATCCCATGCGTCGGGAGATTCCGGGGCTGCTGCTCGAAGGGGCGGGTGTGGCTCGGCTGGCGAGTGCCCTGGGCTGCGACTGGCGACATGGCGACGACTCCGAAAGCGGCGGTGTCGCTTAGGACCGAGGCGGAGCGGAAGCGTTCACGCAGGACAGCGGCCCCCGCCAGTCGGCCTGGATGGCCGAGAGACGGGACGCGCGAAATCAGTGGTATTCGCAGAGGTAGGCGGTGTCTTCCGCGACCTTGAGCTGGAACTTGGCGTTGGCCGGCACGGTGAACTGGCTGCCCGCGGCGAAGGTTTCCCAGCTCTCGCTGCCCGGCAGCTTGACGGTCAGGGCGCCGGCCACCACATGCATGATCTCCAGCTGGCTGGTGCCGAATTCGTATTCGCCAGGGGCCATGACGCCGAGGGTGGCCGGCTTGGACTTGAGGCTGAAGGCGATGGATTTGACGGTGCCGTCGAAGTATTCGTTGACCTTGAACATCGGATTTCCTTGTGCGAGAGCGGTTAGAAGCGTCCGCGAGTATGCCCAAGGCCGTCCCCGGCTGTCACCGGTCCACACCGCGACTAGCGGGCGAAGGCGGGCAGGCTGGCCGGCAGCAGCTTGGCGGTATTGCGCGCATCGGTCTCGGCACGGTGCAGCACCCCGGTAAAGGCCAGCCCCGCCGACTCCAGCGCGGCGGTGAGACCCAGCGGGCGCGCCAGACCGCGGGCCTTGGCGAAGGCCTGTTTGAGATTGCGGTGCGGCACCCGCGCCAGATGGGTGTGCAGATCATGCTCGCGCCAGGCGCGCTCCAGCAGGCGGCGGTCGAAATCGCCCCAGCTGCACCAGCCGGCCAGGGTGGTTTCATAGGCGCCCAGCCAGCGCTCGAAGCCCAGCCAGGTGCCCGCCAGCGGCTCGGCGCCATCGACATCCGCCTGGCTGATGTGGGTGAGGTCGCGGCAGAAGGGCGTCAGCAGCGGCAGGCGCTCGGGCTGGACGAAGCTCTGGTAGCGATCCAGTTCCTGCCCCTCGGCGTTCACCATCACCGCGCCGATCTCGATGATTTCCATCAACTCCAGCGGCCAGCCGCCTTCGTCGGTGGTCGCCTCCAGGTCCAGCACCAGCCAATGCTTCATCGTCACGCCCTCGGGCCAGCCGCCCCGCTCATCGCAGATATGACGGCCGAAAAATCTCTGGGTTGCGTAGCATCGTGCGAATGAATGTTACATTCATGACTCGATAGCGACATCTGGTCACGATTTGCTTGTGAGGCTCTAGCCTTGCTTTTAAGCTTCAAGCCTCTTCTCTAGCGAGTTTCACCATGGAATGCCGTCCGGGCTGTGGCGCCTGTTGCATCGCGCCGTCGATCTCCTCACCGCTGCCACGCATGCCCCAGGGCAAGCCTTCCGGCGTGCGCTGCGCCCACCTGGACAGTACCAATCGCTGCGATCTGTTCGGCTCTCCGCTGCGCCCGGCGGTGTGCGGCGGCTTCCGGGCCGAGCTGGCCTTCTGCGGCAGCAACAGCGCCGAGGCCATGGCCATCCTCTTGCGCCTGGAGGGTGAAACCGCCGCCTGATCCGGTTCTGAACTGCGCTCTCCGACAATCACAACAACAAGGGACGTCCCATGCACAAGCCGCTTCGCTCCATCCTCGCCCTGACCCTGCTCGTCGCCACTGGTCTGGTCCAGGCCGAAGACTGGCAACTCGCCAAGCAGGAAGACGGTATCCAGGTCTATACCCGCGCCGTCGCTGGCTCCAAGTACAAGGCCTATCGCGGCGTGGTCCAGATCAAGGCCGATCCAGCCACCATCGCCAAGCTGCAGGACGATCCGGTGGGCTCCTGCAAATGGATCTTCCGTTGCCAGTCGCTGCAGGTGCTCAAGCGGCAGGACAACCAGGCCTGGACCTACATGCGCATCGAGATGCCCTGGCCGGTGACCGCGCGCGACGTGGTCTTGCATATCACCGAGCAGAAGACCCCCGACGGCGGCTTCACCCGCACCCTCGAAGGCCAGCCCGACTATCGTCCTGCCGCCGATGGCTATGTGCGGGTGGCGAGCTTCCAGGGCCAGTGGCGCGTGGTGCCGAAGAACGGTGGCTCGGAAGTGACCTACGAGGCCCAGAGCGAGCCCGGTGGCAGCGTGCCGTCCTGGCTGGCCAACAGTTTCGTAGTGGATGCCCCGCTCAACACCCTGAAGGGTCTGCGCCAGGCCGCGCAGCGCTGATCCGGCGTCTCTAGGCAAAAGGCCTGGCTCCCGTGGCGCCGGACCTTTTTTATACCACCCCTGTGCCGGATCTTGCCGGCCCCAAGGTATTCCCTGGTAGCCTTTTTTTAATACCACCCCTATAGCGCTGAAGCAGAGGGGACTCACCTCTCTGCTTCAGCGGTGGTAATCAACGAGCCGGGTTGGCTACCGAATGACTGCGTTTCTTGCGCCGCCAGCCGTCCACCAGGCGGAAGGCCAGCAAGGCGGCGCCGATGGCTGCGTAGATCGACCACTCTTCGAGATCCGAGCGCACGATCCAGAGATAGTGCAAGAGCCCCAGGCCCAGCACCAGGTAGGCCAGCCGGTGCAGCTCCTTCCAGCGCTTGCCCAGGCGGCGCATGGCCGGGCGATTGGAGGTGACGGCCAGGGCCAGCAGGATCAGCAGGGCCGCGGCCCCGACGATGATGTAGGGCCGGCGCTGCAACTCCACGCCCAGTTGCGACAGGTCGAAGCCCAGCACGAAGGCCAGATAGCCGAGGAAGTGCAGCAGGGCATAGGTGAAGGTCCAGAGGCCGAGCTGGCGGCGGATCACCGGCCAGAGCTTCCAGCGGGTGAGGCGCGACAGCGGGGTCAGACTCAGCGTCAGCAACAGCAGCACCAGGGCGCCGGTGCCCAGCTTGTCCACCAGCGCCTTGCCCGGGTCCGGGCCGAGGGCGAAGATCCAGGCCTGGTACAGCCACCACAGCGGCGGGCAGAGCGCGGCGATGAACACCGCGACCCGCCAGAGCAGCAAGCCCATCAGTAGTTTCTCCGCAGATCCATGCCGCTGTAGAGCGAAGCCACTTCCTCGCCATAGCCGTTGAACATCAGGGTCGGCCGCACGTTGGGGCTGAACAGGCCACTGGGCAGGCGCCGTTCGCGGGCCTGACTCCAGCGCGGGTGGTCCACTTCCGGATTGACGTTGGCATAGAAGCCGTACTCGTTGGGCGCCATGCCCTGCCAGGTGGTGCGTGGCTGCTCGGCCACCAGGCTGATGCGGACGATGGACTTGATGCCCTTGAAGCCGTACTTCCAGGGCACGATCAGCCGCAGCGGCGCGCCGTTCTGGTTGGGCAGCACGCGGCCGTACATGCCCACCGTCATCAGCGTCAGCGGATGCATGGCCTCATCCAGGCGCAGGCCTTCCACATAGGGCCAGTCCAGCAGGGCGAAGCTGGAGTTCATGCCGGGCATGTGCTGCGGGTCCTTGAGCGTCTCGAACTTCACGTAGCGCGCCTTGCCGGTGGGTTCGACGCGCTTGAGCAGGCTGGCCAGCGGAAAGCCAAGCCAGGGGATGACCATGGACCAGGCCTCGACGCACCTCATGCGGTAGATGCGCTCTTCCAGGGTGTCGGGGCCGAAGAGGTCTTCCAGCCCGTAGGTGCCGGGCTTGCCCACCTCGCCATCGACTACCACGCTCCAGGGCTGGGTGGGCAACTGCGCAGCATGGGCGGCGGGATCGCTCTTGTCCGGCCCGAATTCATAGAAGTTGTTGTAGTGGGTAGCGTCCTTGAAGGGCGTGATGTCCTCGCCCTTGACCGTGGCCGCCTGCCAGCGGGTATCAGGCAGCTTGCGTTCGAACCAGTCCGGGCCCTTGGCGGCTTCGACGTCGCCATAGCTGGAAGCGGCCGCCAGCGCCCAGCCGGGCAGGGCGGCGCCGGCGAGCAGGGCGCCGCTGGCACCGAGCAGCTGGCGCCGGGACAGGTAGACGGCTTCGGGGGTGATCTCCGACCCACGACAGGCAGAGCGTGGAACGATCTTGATCGGCATGACGGACCTCGACGGGGAGCGCGCAGGAGCGCGGCTGGCTAACAGCGTGAGACATCCCGGTCGTGAAAAGCTTCCCGGGCCAACGATAGCCTGCCGTCCCGGTCCGGCGGAAGGCCGTTGCGCTCTGACGGGCAGGACCTTCAGGCCGCCGCCGGGCGGCTTCGAGACCCCGTGCCATACTGCGGCGACCTCTCGCCCCTCAGGAGTGCCCGATGAAGAAGCTGATCAATAGCCCCACCGCGGTGGTTCGCGAACTGCTCGAAGGTCTCGTCAGCCTGGATCCCGGCCTGGCCCTGCTGGCCGAGGAACAGGTCATCCTGCGCCAGCCCCTGGCCGCCGCCGAACGCCCGGTGGCGGTGATTTCCGGCGGTGGCAGCGGCCACGAGCCGGCCCATGCCGGCTACGTCGGGGACGGAATGCTGACCGCCGCGGTGGCCGGTGACGTCTTTACCTCGCCCAGCGTGGATGCCGTGCTGGCCGCGATCCGGGCGGCCGCCGGGCCCGCCGGGGCGCTGCTGGTGGTCAAGAACTATACCGGCGATCGTCTCAACTTCGGCCTGGCCGCGGAACTGGCGCGCAGCGAAGGCATTCCGGTCGAGACGGTGCTGGTGGCGGACGACGCCGCCCTGCACCATACCGTGGCGCCGGAGCGGCGCCGCGGCATCGCCGGCACCGTGCTGATCCACAAGCTTGCCGGCGCGGCGGCCGCAGCCGGTCGGCCGCTGGCGGAGGTGGCCAGCCTGGCCCGCGCCGCGAGTGCCGAATTGCGCAGCATGGGTGTCGCCCTGGGCGCCTGCACGGCACCGGCGGTGGGGCACCCAGGCTTCGAACTGGCAGATGACGAGGTGGAGTGGGGCCTCGGCATCCATGGCGAGCAGGGCGTCGAGCGCGGCCCCTGGCTGGGCGCCGACGCCACCGTGGCGCGGTTGCTGGATACCCTCATCGAAGACGGCGGCTACGCCAGGGGGACGCGCCTGGCGCTGCTGGTCAATGGCCTGGGCGCGACGCCGCCGCT
This sequence comes from Pseudomonas sp. MS15a(2019), assembly GCF_013277805.1. Taxonomy (NCBI): domain Bacteria; kingdom Pseudomonadati; phylum Pseudomonadota; class Gammaproteobacteria; order Pseudomonadales; family Pseudomonadaceae; genus Pseudomonas; species Pseudomonas sp. MS15a(2019). The sequence goes on along the minus strand of NZ_VBTN01000004.1, from coordinate 53,157 downwards.
GGAACTCGCGCTGATGGCGCGGGCGGCACTGCTCCAGTTGCGTCAGCGCGGCCTGGTGGTGGCGCGGGCCTGGACCGGCACCTTTCTCAGCGCCCTGGACATGCCCGGCTGTTCGCTGTCGCTGCTACCGGTGGATGAGGCGCGCCTGGCGCTGCTCGATGCGCCGACCCTGGCCCGCGCCTGGCCGGGCGCCGGCCAGCTACCGGCTGCACCCACCCTGTTGCCCGCACCTGTAGCGGTAGCCGAAACAACCCCACGCACCCCTGGTCCCCTGGCCGAGCGTCTGCAGGAGGCGGCAGATGCGATCATCGCCAGCCTGCTGGCCAACGAAGCTCGCCTCACCGATCTGGACAGCCGCGCCGGGGATGGCGATCTCGGCACCAGCCTGGCCCGTGGCGCCGAAGCGATGCGCGCCTTGCCAGCCAGCGCCTGGTATGCCCCGGCCAGTGCCCTGGCAGCCATGGGGCAGGCTCTGCGCCGCGCCATCGGCGGCAGCTCCGGACCCTTCTACGCCTGCGCCCTGGTCCGCGCCGCCCAGGTGCTGGACGGGGTGGAGCGACCCACGCTGGCTCAATGGGCCGAAGCGCTCGATGGCGGCGTCCAGGCCCTTGCCGAACTCGGCGGCGCCCAACCGGGCCAGCGCACCATGCTCGATGCCTTGCGACCGGCAGCGGATGCCCTGTCGGACGGTGCCCGGGCTGGTGCCAGCCCGGCGCAGGCCTTTGCCACGGCCCTCGCTGCCGCTCGCGAGGGCGCCGCGGCTACCGCCGAGATGCTGCCGGCCCAGGGTCGCGCCAGTTACCTGGGCGAACGGGCCCGCGGCATTCCCGATGGCGGCGCCGTGGCGGTGGTCTGCTGGCTGGAAGCCCTGGAACCCGTGATCGCCCGCTAGCGCGAGTCAGCGCCATGGCCGGTCCCGCGGCGACCGGGCCAGCCATGGCGGCAGACCAGCGACAGCAGGGCGCCAACGAAGGCCAGGGCCATGTCCTTTTGCGCGTCCCAGGGGTCGCCCTGGGCGCCGACGAAGGCTTCCGCGGCGTCGCCCGCCAGCAGATCGGCGCCCAGCCATTCCATCAATTCGTAACCGGCTGAGGAGGCCAGGATGAATTCCAGGGCCACATAGGCGCTCCGCCAGCCGCGCAGCCCGGTCAGGCCCTGGACCACTTCCCGAATTGGCCGGGCCAACAGCAGGCCATAGGCGAGGTGGACCAGCCGGTCGTAGTGGTTGCGCTGCAGATCCAGGACCTCGGTCAGCCGGTAACCGGTCAGGGCCTGCCAGGCGTCGTCGTAGGGCACCCGGGAATAGGTGTAGTGGGCGCCGATCTGGTGCAGCACCAGAAAGCCGAAGAGTTGCAGGCTGGCGCTGGCCGACAGCCGAAGCCGTCGCTGGACCAGGGCCACGCCCAGCACGGCGATGATCACCAGGAGCTGCTCGATCGTCCAGGTGAAACGGTCCAAGGGGGCCCAGCCGAGCGCCAGGGTAAGGACGGCCAGGGTCAGCAGAAGAAGGAGTTGCAGACGGGAACAGCGGGTGGGGTTCAAACGCGAGAGCCTTGTCCGGAATGCGGAGCGTCGCGACGACGGCCCCTGCTGCGTGGACCTCCGCTCGACCGCCAGCGTTCGAATGCGGCGACCCGATATCGTCGCGGCGTCGCTGCAAAAACAGCAAGCGCAGCGGAGGCACCGGCGCCGCTTGCCCGCGGTCCCACGGGCAGGACCTTTCCCTCCCCTGGAGCTCTCGATGTCCATCCTGCCACCGCTCTCGGCTTTCGATTCGAGCCTGGCACTGTTGCGCGAAGGCTATGCCTTCATCAGCAATCGCTGCGATCGCCTGGATAGCGATGTCTTCGCCACCCGGCTGTTCCTGCAGCCCATCCTCTGTCTGCGTGGCCAGGCGGCGGTGGAGCTCTTCTATCGTGAGGAACGTTTCACCCGAGTGGATGCCGCGCCCCGGTCACTGCGCCAGACACTGTTCGGCGAAGGCGGCGTCCAGGGCCTGGATGGTGCGGCTCACCGCCAGCGCAAGGCGCTCTTCCTTGAGATTACCCGGCCGGCGCGGGTGGAGGCCTTGATCACCCGGGTGGAACGGGAGTGGCGCGCCAGGCTGCCCAGCTGGCAGAGCCGCGGAGAGATTATCCTGCTGGACGAATTGCATCGCCTCTATACCCGCGCGGTCTGCGACTGGGCGGGCGTCACCCTGGCCCCGGAAGAGGAGGGGCAGCGCTGTGCCGACCTGGTCGCGCTGCTCGAAGGCGCCGGCAGCCCAGGCCTGGCCAACCTGGGCGCTCGCCGGGCACGTCGGCGGCTGGAGCGCTGGCTTGGCGGGCAGGTCGAGCAGGCCCGCAAGCAGCCGGCACCGACTGGCAGCGCCCTGGCGCTGATCGCGCAGCACCGGGAGCCGGATGGTCAGCCGTTGTCGCCACGGGTGGCCGCGGTGGAGCTGCTCAATGTGCTGCGGCCAACGGTGGCCGTAGCACGCTTTTCCACCTTTGCCGCCCTGGCGCTTTACAAGCAACCGGCCTGGCGCGAACGGTTGCGGGCCGATCCCGCCGCCCGGTTGCCTTTCGCCCAGGAGGTGCGACGCTTCTACGCCTTCTTTCCCTTCACCGTGGCGCGAGTACGGGAAACCTTCGAATGGCACGGCGTCGACTTCCGCCGCGGCACCCGCGTCCTGCTGGATCTCTATGGCACCAATCGCGATCCGCGCAGCTGGGAGCGTCCCGAGGTGTTCGAGCCCATGCGCTTTGTCGCCGAGGCGATCCCGGGCGCCGCCTTCGTACCCCAGGGCGGCGGTGATGTGGCCCGACAGCACCGCTGTCCGGGCGAAGGCATCGCCCTGGCGCTCATGACCGCCGCCCTGCGCCTGCTGCTGCAGGACATGACCTACCAGGTGCCAACCCAGGATCTGCGCATCGATCTGGCGCGGATGCCGATGCGCCCCGCCAGTGGCCTGATCCTGAGCGAGGTCCAGGCAGTGCAGCGCACCCGCAGTTCGGTGGCCTAGCTTGCCACAGGTGTCAGAGCGCCTCGTCATGGCGCTCGCGCAGCAGCGGTCGATCACGCAGGCCGCGGCGCCACCTGGGTACGCGCCGTGAGCAGACTCACCAGCACGAAGCTGACCAGACTCAGGCCGAGGCTGAAATAGATCGGCGTATTCGCCTCCAGGCCGTCCTTGAGCATGAAGACGATGGCCGCGATCGAGCCCAGCAGCATGCTCGCCAGCGCTCCGGCCGTGGTCGCGCGCGGCCAGAGGATGGCACCGAGCAACGGCACCAGGATGCCGCCCACCAGCAGGTTGTAGGCCAGGGTCAGGGCGCCGATGACGTCATTCACCAGTAAGGCGACGGCGAGCACGGCCAGGCCGGTCAGCAGGGTGAAACCACGTGCCATGCCCAGGGTCGAGGCCTTGCCGCCACGCAGCCGGGGCAGGAGGTCCTCGGTCAGGGTAGTGGAGGCCGCCAACAGTCCGGCACTGGCGGTGGACATCATGGCGGCCAGCGCGGCGGCGATCACCAGGCCGCGGATGCCGTCCGGCAGGGTACTGCGGACGATGGCGGCGAAGGCGTTGTTGGCATCGCCCAGGTCCGGCAGCAGCACCCGGGCGCACATGCCGATCAGCGCACCTACCAGACCATAGAGTACGCAATAGACGCCGGCCAGGCTGCCCGCCACTCGCGCCACGCCTTCGCTGCGCGCGGTGAAGACGCGCTGCCAGATGTCCTGGCCGATCAGGATGCCGAAGAAGTAGATCAGGAAATAGGTGAAGATGGTGTCATAGCCAATGCTGGTCAGGGCGAAGGCGCTGGCCGGCAGCTTGGCCACCAGGGCGTCCCAGCCGCCGACCCGGGTCAGGCAGATGGGCAGCAGCACGAACATCAGGCCTGCGGTCTTGATGACGAACTGGACGATGTCGGTCAGCGTCAGCGACCACATGCCGCCGATGGTGGAATAGATCACCACCACGCTGCCGCCGAGCAGAATGGCGCTCCAGAAGGGCAACTCGAACAGCACCTGGATCACCGTGCCCATGGCCAGCACCGAGACCACGCTGAGCATCAGCGCATAGACGAACATGATGGCGGCGCTGGCCTGGCGCGCCAGAGGCGTGTAGCGCCGTTCCAGCACCTGGGTCACGGTATAGATGCGCAGCTTCAGCAGTGGCTTGGCGAGAAACAGGTTGAGCACCAGGATGCCGCCGCCCAGCATGGCGCACAGCCAGAAGCCGGACAGGCCATGGACGTAGCCCAGTCGCACCGTGCCCACGGTGGCGGCTCCCCCCAGTACGGTGGCGGCCATGGTGCCCAGGTAGCAGGCCGGACCGAGGTTGCGGCCGGCGACGAGGAATTCCTCCTGATTGCGGGCACGGCGCATGCCGTACCAGCCGAGCAACAACATGGCCAGGGCATAGGCCAGGACGACGGAAATATCAGGATCATTGACAGGATCTCTTGTAGGGCTGAGCAAGGCCGGGCGCGCCGGCCCCGTGACAGGGTTCGGGATCAGGCGGCGCGGATGCCTGGAGGTGTTGCGCGGGCACGCCGGCGTCTGGGGCGCCGTGCACCGGCCGGGCCATAGACGGCAACCGGTTCCGGGAACAGCAGGAGCAGGACCAGGTAGAGCAGGGCGGCGCTGCCCAGGGCCAGGGGCAGGCTCAGATCGATGCCGCCGGCCAGCGCGCCCAGGGGGCCCACGAACTGGCCGGGCAGGTTGACGAAGGCCAGCCCGAGCAGGGCGCTGGGAATCCAGGCGCCCATGCCGCGCCAGTTCCAGCCGTGGTGGAACCAGTAGCGGCCACCGCGCTCACCACGGGTGAACACCTGGAGGTCGTCCGGGCAGTAGAAACCGCGGCGTACCAGCAGGCCCAGGATCATGATCACCATCCAGGGGCTGGTGCAGGTCACGATCAGCACCGCGAAGGTGGAGACGCTCTGCACCAGGTTGAAGCTGAAGCGCCCGATGAAGATGAAGGCGATGGCCGCCAGGCCGATCAGCAGGGTCGCCCGTACCCGGGTCAACAACCGTGGCAGCACGCTGGAGAGATCCAGGCCGGTGCCATAGAGCGCCGTGGTGCCGGTGGACAGGCCACCGATGACCGCCAGCAGGCACACCGGCAGGAAGTACCAGGTGGGGCTTATGGCCAGCAGGCCACCCACATAGTTGTTCTGCGCGATATAGGCGGGGGCCTGCACCGCCACCAGGGAGGCGGTGGCCAGGCCGAACAGGAAGGGAATCAGGGTGGCGGTCTGAGCCGCGATCACCGCCAGCAGGATGCGTCGGCGTGGCGTCTGCCGGGGAATGTAGCGCGACCAGTCGCCGAGAAAGGCGCCAAAGGACACCGGATTGCTCATGGCCACCAGCGCCGCGCCGATGAAGGCGGCCCAGAAGCCGGGCTCGCCCAGTCGCAGGGTGCCGGCGTAACTGGCATCGAAGCTGCCGGCGAAGGCCGGGATGCCGAGCAGGAACAGCAGGCTGGCACTGATCACGGCGATCTTGTTGACCCACAGCATGAAGCGAAAGCCATAGAGGCAGACCGTCAGCACCAACATGGCGAACAGTCCGTAGGCCAGGCCCAGGGTCAGGGCGTTTTCCGGCAGCCCGACCAGGCGCTGCGCCCCGCCTATCAGGGCGTCGCCGGAACTCCACACCGACAGCGAGAAGAAGGCGATGGCGGTGAGCAGGGAGAGAAAGGAGCCGACGATACGCCCATGCACGCCGAAGTGAGCGCCGGAGGAGACGGCGTTGTTGGTGCCGTTGAGCGCGCCGAACAGACCCATGGGCGCCAGGATCAGCGCGCCACACAGGACCCCGCTTGCGATGGCCAGCACCCCGGCCTGGAACGACAAGCCGAATAGGATCGGAAAACTACCCAGGACGGCGGTGGCGAAGGTGTTGGCGCCACCGAAGATCAGGCGGAAGAGATCGAAGGGGGTGGCATGGCGTTCGTGGTCGGGAATCTGCTCGACCCCGAAGGTTTCGATACGGGTGATGCCGTCATGATGGTCCATGGATGACGCCTCGACACGGTTATACGCAGGGCAGGGCCCGCGTTCTTGTTGTCGGCGGGCCAGAAGCCCGCCGGTGTTCGGCAGCGAAAGACAGCGGGTGGGCGACCGTCATGGCGGGTCACCGCACCGAAGGGGTTAGCGGTATGTCACCCCCGGCAGCACGCAGAGCATCTCGTAGAGCAGGTTGGCGCCGAGCAGGGCGGTGTTGCCGGTGGTGTCGTAGGGCGGCGACACCTCCACCAGGTCACAGCCCACCAGATCGAGGCCGCGGCAGCCGCGGATGATTTCCAGCGCCTGGATGGTGGTTAGCCCGCCGATCTCCGGGGTACCGGTGCCTGGCGCCCAGGCCGGGTCGATGCTGTCGATGTCGTAGGACAGGTACACCGGCCCGCCGCCCACCCGCTCGCGCACCTCGGCCATCAGCGGGGTCAGGGACTGATGCCAGCACTCCTCGGCCTGCACCACCCGGAAGCCCTGTTCGCGGCACCAGTCGAAGTCGTCGGCGGCATAGCCCTGGGCCCGCAGGCCGATCTGCACCACCCGGTCGCAGTCCAGCAGGCCTTCTTCCACGGCGCGGCGGAACGTGGTGCCATGGGCGATCTTCTCGCCGAACATGTGCTCGTTGACGTCGGCATGGGCATCCACGTGCACCAGGCCGATCTTGCCGTATTTCTTCTTCATGGCCCGCAGGATGGGCAGCGTCAGGGTGTGGTCGCCGCCCAGGGTGAGGGGGGTGACATCGTGCTCCAGCACCCGGTCGTAGTGCTCCTCGATCAGCCGCACCGTGTCCAGCAGGTTGAAGGTATTGATGGCGACGTCGCCCAGATCGGCGACGCTCAGGGAGTCGAAGGGCGCCGCGCCGGTGGCCATGTTGTAGGGACGGATCATCACCGATTCGCTGCGCAACTGCCGCGGTCCGAAGCGGGTGCCGGAGCGCAACGAGGTGCCGATGTCCAGGGGGATGCCGATGAAGGCGGCGTCGAGTCCGGCCGGGGAAGCGAGGTGGGGCAGCCGCAGCATGCTGGCGATGCCGCCGAAGCGGGGCATCTCGTTGCCGCCCAGCGGCTGGTGCAGGATCTTTTCCACGGGTCATCCTCGTTGTGCTGATGACCCGATTGTGCAAAGTCACTGACAGGCGAAGAATCGGCGCGGGCAAAAAATCACTTCAGAGATTTCTGAACTAATGGCTAGACTGCCGGGCCGCGTCCACCGGGAGTCCGCCATGGCCAATGCCCTCCACGACATCCGCCTGCTCAAGCTGTTCGCCTGCGTGGTACGCCACCAGGGCTTCGCCGCGGCGCAGCAGGAACTGAACCTGTCCACCTCGGCCATCAGCACCTACATGAGCCAGCTGGAAGGTCAGCTCGGGGTCACCCTCTGTCATCGCGGCCGTGGCGGCTTCGCCCTGACCAGCAAGGGCGAACTCTTTCACCAGGAGACGCTACGCATCCTGGGCGAGATCGAAGGCTTCGAACGCTATGCCACCACCCTCAAGGGCGAGTTGAGCGGCACCCTCAACCTGGGCGTGCTGGATTCACTGTCCAGCGAGCCGGCGCTGCCGCTGGCCGATGTGATCGGCAGCTATACCCACGACTATCCCGGCGTCCACCTGCATCTGGCGGTGACCAGTCCCTACGAGTTGCAGCTGGGCGTGCTCGAAGGACGGCTGGACCTGGCGGTGGGTGCCTTTTCCGCGCGCATGAACGGGGTGGTCTACCAGCCGCTGTATCGCGAGCAGCACTGGCTCTACTGCAGCGATCGTCATCCGCTGTTCCCGGAACGGCGCATTCCCGCCGAGGTGATCACCCGCCAGCGCATGGTGCGGCGCGGCTACTGGAGCCAGGCTGAGCTGGCACGCCATGGCTTCAAGGAAAGCGCCGCCACCGTGGAAAGCATGGAGGCCCAGCTGATCCTCATCCTCTCCGGCGCCTATATCGGCTACCTGCCGGAGCACTATGTCCATGCCTGGGTCGACCAGGGGCGCCTCAAGGCGCTGCAACCGGCGACCTTCGGCTATCAGGCGCCGTTCTCCCTCATCACCCGCCGAGGGCGGGGTCGCGAGCCACTTATCCAAAGTTTTCAACGCATCCTTAAAGCCCAGATGCAACATGCCGATAGCGACTAGGACGATAACCAAAGGGTTACCGTTTTCACCTGTGCGGGCAATTAGCCACCATTTAAATGGTTGATGTCCCACGGAGTAGATAACCTGCTAGATAAGGCACCCGCATGCGCACGAATTTGCCGGTCACCCAACAGGGCCGTACCTTCAAGGAAGAAGAACGACTCATCTCCACCACCGACCTGCAGGGGAACATCACCTACTGCAACGAAGCGTTCATCGCCATCAGTGGCTATACGCGGGAGGAGCTGATCGGCAGTCCGCACAACCTGGTGCGTCATCCCGACATGCCGCCGCCCGTATTCGGCCACATGTGGGCGACCCTCAAGGAGGGCAAGCCGTGGATGGGCATCGTCAAGAATCGCTGCAAGAACGGCGACTTCTACTGGGTCAGTGCCTACGTCACGCCGATCCTGGAACAGGGGCGGGTGATCGGCTACGAATCCGTGCGTTCCCTGCCCAGTGCCAATGAGGTGCGCCGCGCCGGCGAGCTCTATGCCCGGATCAATGCCGGCAAGGCACCCGTGCCCCGGATCCGTCGCCTGACCAGCGCCATCTCCGCCTGCTGGTCGACCGTGGCGGCCGCCGGCGGCATCCTGGGCGGTCACTTCCTCCTGGACGACACCGCTCAGGCAGCCCTTATCGTCGCCGCCCTGCTGGGCGTCAGTGCCCACCAGCTGTATCGCCAGCGCGCCAGTATCGAGCGCATTCTCGCCGATCATCCCAAGATGTTCTCCAGCGATGTGGTTGCGCCGACCTACAGCGACCAGATCGGCGCCCCAGCGCGTCTGGACCTCGCGTTGCACAGCGAAGCCGCGCGTCTGCAGACCGCCTTGACGCGTCTGGCCGACGTTGGCGACAGCGTGCGCCAGAAGGCCCGCGAGTCTTCGCAGCTGTCCCAGTCCGGGGCGGAGCTGTTGGAACAGCAGCGCCATGAGACCGATCAATCCGCCGCCGCCATCACCCAGATGACCTCCACCATCCACGAGGTCTCGCAAAACGTCCAGGAAACCGCCCAGGCCGCCGCCAACGCGGAGAACATGGTACATTCCGGACGCGACAAGGCTGAAGAGAGCCTGACCTCCATGCGTGAACTCGGCGCGGCGGTCAGCGACATCGGCCAGGCAGTGGGCGAATTGGCCAGCTCCACCCAGAGCATCGGCAGCGTCGCCGATGTCATCACCGCCATCGCCGAACAGACCAACCTGCTGGCGCTCAACGCCGCCATCGAGGCCGCCCGCGCCGGTGAAGCCGGTCGCGGATTCGCGGTGGTGGCCGACGAGGTCCGCTCGTTGGCCTCCCGTACCCGCGAGTCCACCGAGCAGATCCACCAGATCATCGCCAATCTGCAGGCTAATGCCGACCGCGCCGTAGCCACCGCCAGTCGCGGCGAGGAGACCTCGCGCCAGAGCGAACGCCATTCGGCAGCGGTACGCGAATCCCTGGAAGGCATCAGCGAATCGGTCAGCCTCATCACCGCCATGAGCCAGCAGATGGCCACCGCGGTGGAGGAGCAGAGCCACGTGTCCGAAGACATCAATCGGCAGATCAGCCGCATCGCCGATCTCTCGGACCACAGTTCCGCCCAGGCCCGCCGCGGCTCGGAACTGAGTCGCGAGCTGGAAGGCATGGCCGACTACCTGCACGATCTCACCGCCCGCTTCAATCGCTGAGTCGCGGGGAGGGCGGCGGCGATCCGGTATGATCGCCGCCTCGATTCGCTCTGGAAGCCCTGATGTCCCGTCCCGCTTGCGCGCGCTGCCAGCGTCCCCTGTCGCTCTGCCTGTGCGCGCTGATCCCTGCGCTGGCCAGTCGCACGCGGGTGCTGTTGCTGCAGCATCCCAGCGAGCGGCGCCATCCCCTCAACACCGCACGTCTGGTCGCCCTCGGGCTCAGCAATGCGCAACTGGAGATCGGCGAGACCTTTGCCGACCTGCCGCTCTGGCTCGCCGATCATGATGCCTGGCTGTTGTTTCCCGGCCCCGAAGCGCTCACGGTGAACCTCGTGCCACCCCCGGCTAAGATCGAGTCGAAACGGCTGCTGGTGATTCCCGACGGCACCTGGCGCAAGGCACGGCTGCTGCTGCACGCCAATCCGCTATTGGCCGCGTTGCCCAGGCTCACCCTGCCGCCTGGCGCCCCTTCGCGCTACCGGGTGCGCAAGGCCCCGGCGCCGGATGCGCTATCGACCGTGGAGGCCGTGGTGGCGGCGCTGAATGCGCTGGAGGCGCCGCGCCGCTTCGATGCGCTGCTCGCGCCTTTCGAGGCGCTGATCGACGGCCAGATCGCCGCCATGGGGCCGGAAACCTTTGCACGCAATCATGGCGGACCGGAGCAGCGTGACTAGGGGAATTACCCGGGTGTCGGACCACTCTACCTAGAGAGCCAGCAGAGGAATCACGCCATGTCCCGCTTCCCGATCCATTCGCACGACGAATTCGCCAGCCTTGCCGCCTTTGGTCTGCCCCGCGCGGGTGGCGAACCCGATCAGCCCGATCCGGCGCCCATCCAGCCCAGCGAGCCGGGCGAGCCCACCGTCCCCGATCAGGCGCCGCCAACCCCCATGGCCCGCGCCGCCTGACGCCACGGCGTCACCCATGAAAAAGGGCGATCATCACTGATCGCCCTTTTTCATGCCTATCGGCTAGCGCCGGGTCTTCTGCTTGAGCAGGTAGACCGTTACCGCCGCACAGCTGGTGAAGGCCGCCACCCGTGCCCAGACATAGGGCACCAGCCAGCAGGAAAAACCCACGCTGATCCACATGGCGACGATGGCGTAGACCTTGCCCTTGAGGGGGATGCCGTCGCCTTCCAGGTAGGGTTTGACCCAGGGTCCCAGCCACCTGTGGTTGATCAGCCACAGGTAGAAGCGCTCCGAACTGCGCATGAAGCAGGCCGCGGCCAGCAGCAGGAAGGGCGTGGTGGGCAGCAGCGGCAGAAAGGCGCCGATGATGCCCAGCGCCACGCTGAGCCAGCCGAGGCCCAGCAGCAGGTAGCGGACCCAGCCCTTGCGCTGGCGGGGTCTGGGAGTGGCCTCGTCCATCGCTCAGTGACGCGGCTTGAGCAGCGCCGGCTTTTCTTCGGGGGAATGGCAGAGCAGGAACAGCTGGGTCAGCAATTCCGGAATCTGCACCATCATGTCGGCCACCAGGCGGCGGTCCTGGGCGATCTCGGCGAATTCCGGCTGTTCATCGAACAGGCCCGAACCGACCATGATCGGCAGCAGCAGCTCGCTGACCTCGTCTTCGGCGTCTTCGAACCACACGGCTTCGCGCAGGAACACGCCTTCCATGAAGCCGATGCACCAACCGCGCAGCTCGGAGTCGTCCGGCTCGGGGCCGAGTTCCAGGTCGCAGGGCAGGTCCAGCTCTTCGTCACTGCCCAGCACGCGCAGGATGTGCGCCTTGAGCTGCACCAGGGCGCGCTCGATCTCTTCCTGCTGGGCGGCATCGCGATACTGCGGCGGTTCGGCGAAGAGGGCATCGATCCACTCGCGTTCGGGAACCTCTTCCGGGCAAATGGACAGGGCGGTCAGGTAGCCATGGGCGGCTACGTAGTCGAGCGCTTCTTCGTGCAGATCGTCTGCATCGAGAAAATCGCGCAGACGGGTCAATTGTTCGGCGAAGGACATCGGCTACTTACCTCGGAAAGGATTCGAAAGGGCAGAACGGCCGGAATTGTAGACGAGCGCCCGGGTCACGTCGAACCTGACGACCCGGGGCCGGCCGACGGAAAAGCACCGCCGCAGCGACCTCGGCATCCGTATAATGGCCTTTCCATTCGAGGAGGCTTCATGTCAGAACCTGCGCTGCGCATCCTTAAAGACGTCTTTGGCTACGACGCGTTCCGTGGCAACCAGGCCCGGATCATCGAGCGTGTGGCCAGCGGTGGCGATGCGCTGGTGCTGATGCCCACGGGCGGCGGCAAGTCCCTGTGCTACCAGGTGCCGGCCCTCCTGCGGCCCGGCGTGGCCGTGGTGGTCTCGCCGCTGATCGCGCTGATGGACGACCAGGTCGCCACCCTGCTGGAACTGGGCGTGTCAGCGACCGCGCTCAACTCCACCATGACCGGCGAACAGCAGAGATCCGTCGCCGCGCAGCTGGAGCGCGGTGAGATCAAGCTCCTCTATCTAGCGCCCGAGCGCCTTGTGCAGCCGCGCATGCTGGATTTCCTCAAGCGCCTGCCCATCGCCCTGTTCGCCATCGACGAAGCCCACTGCGTGTCCCAGTGGGGGCATGACTTCCGCCCGGAATACATGCAGCTCGGCCAACTGGCCGAACACTTCCCCGACGTGCCGCGCCTGGCGCTCACCGCCACCGCGGATTCCCGCACCCGTGAGGAGATGGCCAGTCGCCTGCACCTGGAAGAGGCCGAGCGCTTTCTCTCCAGCTTCGATCGCCCCAACATCTTCTACCGCATCGTGCCCAAGGAAGCGCCGCGCAAGCAATTGCTGGCCTTTCTCGCCGAGCGTCGCGGTGATGCTGGCATCGTCTACTGCATGTCGCGCAAGAAGGTGGAGGAGGTGGCCGAGCAGCTCAGCAATCAGGGCTTCCCCGCCTTGCCCTATCACGCTGGCCTGCCCAACGACGTCCGCGCCGCCAACCAGAAGCGTTTCCTCAACGAGGAAGGGTTGATCATGGTGGCCACCATCGCCTTCGGCATGGGTATCGACAAGCCCAACGTGCGCTTCGTCGCCCACCTCGATCTGCCCAAGAGCCTGGAGGCGTACTACCAGGAAACCGGTCGCGCCGGGCGGGATGGCCTGCCCGCCGACGCCTGGATGGCCTACGGCCTGCAGGACGTACTGCTGTTGCGGCAGATGATGCAGAACTCCGAAGGTGACGAGCGCCACAAGCGCATCGAGCGGCACAAGCTCGAAGCCATGCTGGCCCTGTGCGAAGAAACCCGCTGCCGGCGCCAAGTGCTGCTGGCCTATTTCGACGAGCACCTGCCGCAGCCCTGTGGCCATTGCGACAACTGCATCGACACCGTCGAGACCTGGGATGCCACCGAGCCGGCGCGCCAGGCGCTGTCGGCCATCTACCGCAGCGGTCAGCGCTACGGGGTAGGGCACCTGGTCGACATCCTGCTCGGTCGCGAGACCGAGAAGATCGTCAGTCTTGGCCATCAACGCCTGGCGGTCTTCGGCCTGGGCAAGGCGCGCGGCGAAGACGAGTGGCGCACCCTGTTCCGCCAGTTGGTCGCCCGTGGCCTGGCCGAGGTGGACGTCGACGGCTATGGCGGCCTGCGCCTGACCGAAAGCTGCCGACCCCTGCTGCGCGGCGAAGTCCGCATCGAATTGCGTCGTGATCCCAAGCCTCAGCGCGGGCGTGGCACGAGCAGCGGCTCTTCGGCCAGCGCCGCCAGCCAGCTGGTACGTGCCGACGAACGCGAGCAGTGGGAAGTGTTGCGCACCCTGAGACGCAAGCTGGCCGAAGAGCACTCGGTACCGCCCTATGTGATCTTTCCCGACGCCACCCTGCTGGAGATGCTGCGCAGCCAGCCGCGCTCGCTGGACGAGATGAGTCGCGTCAGCGGTGTGGGTGCCCGCAAGCTGGAGCGCTATGGCCAGGCCTTTCTCGACGCTCTCAATGACGGTGGCGCGGCGCCGGCTCCGGTCGCCGACGTGCGTCACGAGGTGCTGACGCTGGTACGCGCCGGCATGACCCCGGAGCAGGCCGCGCGCCAACTGAATTGCTCTGAAAAGAATGTCTATGCACTATTGGCCGAAGCCATTGCCCAACAGCAGATCGCTCTGGAGCAGGCCCTGGACCTGCCGGAGGAGCTGCTGGCGGAAATCCAGGATGCCTTCCTCGAAGACGAAGGCGAATTGCCGCCGGTAGCCCAGATCGCCCCGCGTTTCGAAGGGCGGGTGACCAGTGGCGCGCTGTACTGTGTGCGGGCTGCCCTGCAGGCCGAGTTGGCCGACTAGCTGAGGACGGCGGTTGCTCCGCAGGGCCTACACCCAGAATAATGAGAAAATCCAAGTACAAGGTTTAGCCTGAATGACTACCGATCCACACCTGTTCGGCCGCCAGATCTTTCATGTCTCCCGTGCCTGGCGCGCCGAGCTCGACCGTCGCCTGAGTCACCTGGGGTTGTCTCAGGCGCGCTGGCAGGTGTTGCTGAACCTGGCGCGGATGAAGGGGGTCCAGCCCACCCAGCGTGAACTGGCCCAGAGCATCAGTATCGAGGGGCCGACCCTGGCCCGCTTGCTGGATGGCCTGGAAAAGCAGGGGCTGGTCAAGCGCCTGGCGGTCACCGAGGACCGTCGTGCCAAGCGCATCATGCTGACCCAGGAAGCCGGTCCGCTGATCGAGAAGATCGAGACCATCGCCGAGGCCCTGCGCAAGGAGCTGCTCAGTGGTCTCGACGATGAAGAGATCGCCATCTGCCAGCAGGTGCATCAGCGCGTCCTCGCCAATCTCGAGCGCGGCTGACCGCCGTCTGGCGGCTCGCTCCGTCCGGGTACCTCCACCCAGCACAGGTACTGGATCTGGCCGGAGCGTCTGGCATCGCCGCTAGCGCTCCATCCCATCCGCAGCCGTCCTTTTCGCGCTGCTGGTCATCGGTTTGCCGTCTGTCGGTATCGATGCTACGTTCCAGCGTGGCGGAGGCGATTTTTGTGAGCCACCGCGCTAAAACACCGGTTTCTTCGAATACCTGACGCAGCGGTATCCATGGTCGCGAAACGCCGTCCCCTTGCCTTTGTCATCCTGTCGGCCGCTGCGCTGACCACTCTTCCTCAAGCGGCGCTCGCGCTCGGCCTGGGGGGCATCACCCTGCAGTCAGCTCTCAACGAACCCCTGCGTGCACGGATCGAGCTGGTCAACCTCGGCGATGCCGATGCCGGGGACTTCCGCATCCACCTTGCGGCGAACGAGGCGTTCGCACAAGCCGGTGTGGATCGTACCCAGTTCCTCGACGATCTGAAGTTCACTCCGCACCTGCGCACGGCGGCGGGCAGCTATGTCGAAGTGACCTCCCGCTGCTCACTGGTCGAGCCCTATCTGGGCTTCATCGTTCAGCTCGAGCAGCCGGGTGGCAAGCAGCTGCGCGAATTCACCCTGCTGGTGGATCCACCGCGCAGTGGTGGCACGCCCACCAGCGTCGCCAGTACCGCCCCGGCGCGCGTCCAGGCGGCGTCCGCTCGCGCCGCTGCCCCGGCCGCCGATCCGGTGGTCCGCCAAACCGTATCTGCACCGCGCCAGGGGCTGGCGCCCTCGCCAGACCTATCCGCTGGGGAGGGCGTTTACCAGACGCGTCCCAGGGATACCCTCTGGAGCATCGCCAAGCGCCTGGGGCCAATGGCCAATCGATCGGTCGAGCAGCTCATGGCCGATCTGTTCGCCCTCAACCCGGCGTCCTTCGCCAACAATGATCCCGGACGACTCAAGGCCGGTCAGCGCCTGCGCCTGCCCGTGGGTGTCAGCGAACCTGCGCCGCGGCAGCGGGTAGTCGCCAGGACCACGCCGCCCGCACCCAGCCCGGTACCCGCCGCACCAGTCGCCACGGCGCCCGCCCTGGCACCGGGACCTGCACCTGCTGCGCCAGCACCGGCCGCAGCACCCGTCGCTGCGCTGGCACCGGCACCGGAATCAGTGGCGCCTCCAGTAGCGGCGCCGCAGCCGGCCGGAAGCTCTGCCGAAGACACCAAGCCCCTGCTGGTGACGCAGGACCTCGGGCGTCAGGTTGGCGACCTGGAAGGTCAGCTGACCCAGCTGCAGGAGCGTTACGACGCATTGCTGGCACAGAAAGAGGTGATGATCGAGCAGCTCCAGCAGGACCGTGAAGGTCTGCAGCAGCAATTGAAGCAGGCGCGTTCGGTGGCCCTGGCCACGCCGACGCCCGTACCCGCGACGCCGGCACCGGAAAGCCCTGCCGCTCAGGCGGCGCCCGTCGCCTCCAGTCCTACCGCGGGCAGCACCGACGAAGGTCTGTTGTCACTGCGCTCGCTGTTGTTAGCGGGTGGCGCGGCCCTGCTGGCCCTGGCCGGTGTGCTCTGGTGGCGCCGGCGGCAGACGGAAGACGTCGTCTTCGACGACGCGGGTGACGTCGAAAGTGTCGAAATGGTCGAGCCCTTGCCTGAGCCTGTGCTGGCCGCTACTCAGCCGGTGATCGCCAAGTCGAAGGCCAAGCCCACAGCCGTCGCCGCCAGCCCGGCGCCGGTCGACGATCATGCCGGTCGTGCGGAGATCTACATCGCCTATGGCCGCTACGGCCAGGCGCGGGAAGTGCTGGAAAGCGGCCTGGCCGAAGATGATCGGCGCCAGGATCTGCGGCTGCTGCTACTCCGGGTGCTGGCCACCCTGGGCGAGGCTCCGGCATTCAGGGAGCACGAACAGCGTTTTCTGGCGCTGGGAGGCGTGGCGGCGAGTCTGGCGGTCCTGCATGCCCAGTTTCCCGGGATGTCCGCCGATCCGGTGGAGCCCCTGCTAGAGGACGATCTGGACCTCGACCTGCCAGCCTTCGATGCGCCGGCCAGCGAATGGTCGGCGGAATTGCAGTTCGCCGAGCCGGCGGTACCCGCGCCGGTGACCGAGGAGCACTACGATCTGGATCTGGCCGACCTGAGCCTCGACGAAGCCATCGCCCTAACCGAGGAGCTGGACGCCGATTCCGGCTGGAAGCAGGCCGATGCCCTGGAGATCACCCTGGAAGACGACTTTCCTGAGGGGCTGGGCGAGTTGCCGGCGGTCTTGGAGCTGGACATGAGTCTCGACGAGCACTTCATGACCGACGACATCGCCCGACGCTTCGCCGAGGCCGAGGCCTGTCTCGACCAAGGCGACCTTCAGCATGCCACCTCGCTGCTGCAGGAGATCGTCAGCGAGGGCAGTGACAGCCAGCGCGAGCGAGCGGAAATGCTGCTCTCCCGTATCGCGTGATCAGAAGCTGTTGCCCAGGTTGATGTAGAACGCATGCTCGCCCTGGTCGCTCAGGCCATAGGTGAACTTGAGCGGTCCCAGTGGCGTGTCCAGGCCCAGGAACAGGCTGGCGGCGCTGATGTTGCCGCTGTCATAGTCGTCGTCTCGATTCCAGATGCGCCCCTGTTCCAGGCTGCCGCCTAGGTAGACCGGGGTGTCCAGCGGGAATAGTGAACGCTGGGTGAGCTGGTGGTAATAGATCAGCCGCGCCAGGCCGTAGTTCTGGCCAGACAAGGCGTCCTGGCGATAGCCCGAGAGCTGCCAGGCGCCGCCCAGCAGGAAACTGCTGGTCACCACATTGGTATCGCTGTCGGTCGACAGGGTGCGGCCCAGGCCGCCCCCGATCACGAAGGTGTTGTAGCCATAGCTGAGCGCCTTGTTCAGGTGCAGGTCCAGCTGCCGGTAGCGGGAGTCGGAGCCCAGACTGGGATCGAATTGCTTGAGTGTCAACGCCAAGTCCTGGCCCTCACGTGGGAAGTTCACGTCGTCCAGATCGTCCAGGGAATAGCGCAGCTCATAGAAGCTTTCGGTGAAGGATTCCTCCGGGGTGTCACGCGGTCCGACATGCACCTTGGTACTACCCCAGTCGTGGCCGATGCCCAGCCGCACCTCGGCCTTGTTGCCGATCTGCCGGCCCAGGTTCAGGCCGAAGCCATAGCGTTCACGACGGTACTCGGCGATGGGGTGATTGCGCTCCAGCTGTTCGATATTGCGTGCCTCGCCACCGACGTAGGGCGCGATGAAGTAACGTGAACCGACATCCAGAGGTTGGTAGAACTCGCTGTAGAGCTCCTGGTGATCGCCGATCTGGGCCCGCGTCAGCCATTCGCCGCCCAGGCGATTGAGGCCGTTGATGCGATAGCTGGCGCCGAAGTTGAAGGCGCTGTCGCCCCGCAGATCGTCCGACAGGTTCAGGCCCAGCCGCAGGAAGTCCGTGCCGCTGCGCTTGCCGCGGGCATAGATCATCAGCACATTGTCACCGGGCCCGTCCCGACGGATGCGGTATTCCACCTGGTCGAAGTAGTCCAGGCCGTAGAGCGTGCTCATGTCGTCCTGGAGGCGTTCGACATTGAGCGGCTCTCCCAGCTGCTGACGGATGTAGTGACGGATGACCTCGTCCTCTACCTTGGAGTCGTTCTCGATGCGGATGGCATCAATGACCGGGGTCCGGCTGCTGGGCGACCGGGCGGCAGCCACCGCCGAGGACGGCTCGCTCGGCGCATTCCTGCGCAGTACCGCCAGTTCGCTGGCCATGGCCATGGTAGCCCGATAGCCCGCATCGATCAGTGCCTTGACCTCGCTGAAGTCGGCGCTGGTATAGCTGGCCAGCGGCGGCTGGATGAGCAGGTCCTGCTTGCCCAGCGTCGCCAGCTGCGCCTGGGAATTGTTGCGGGTCATCAGGGTGGTGGATTGATTGAGCACGTCCAGTACCGTGGTCAGGTCCTTGCGCTTGAGCAGGGGGGTGCCGATGTCCACGACGACCACTCGTTGCGCACCCATTTCACGGGCGACATCGATGGGAATGTTGTCGACCATGCCGCCATCCACCAGCAGGCGGCCATCGATCTCCACCGGGGCGAACACCGCCGGAATCGACATGCTGGCGCGAATGGCCCGGGGCAGGTGGCCATGGTCGAAGACCACCTTCTCGCCGCTGGTGATATCCGTGGCCACGGCGCGAAAGGGGATAGCCAGCTGATTGAAATCCCGGGTGTCACTGGTATGTACGAACAGCTTTTCCAGCATCATCCCCAGGTTCTGCCCTTGGATCACGCCGATGGGCAGGCCCAAGGTGCCGTCGTCACGAAAGCTGAGCTTCTGCTTGATCAGGAAATCCCGGTCGTCCTGCTTGCGGCGAAAGGGCACGTCCTTGCGCGGTGGCTGGTCGGAAAGCACCTGGCCCCAGTCCATTTCCAGGGCGATGCGTTCCAGCTCCTCGGCGCTGTAGCCTGCCGCATAGAGTCCGCCGATCACCGCACCCATGCTGGTGCCAGCGA
Source organism: Pseudomonas sp. MS15a(2019) (assembly GCF_013277805.1). Lineage (NCBI taxonomy): Bacteria > Pseudomonadati > Pseudomonadota > Gammaproteobacteria > Pseudomonadales > Pseudomonadaceae > Pseudomonas > Pseudomonas sp. MS15a(2019). The sequence continues at coordinate 34,106 of NZ_VBTN01000004.1, read as the reverse complement.
TGGCATCCACCTGAATGCCCTGTTCTTCCAGGGCTTTGAGCACGCCGATATGCGCCAGTCCCCGCGCGGCACCGCCGGACAGCACCAGTCCGACCTTGGTCGGCGGCGCGCTCCAGGCCAGAGTGGACAGCAGAAGGCAGGCAACCAGCAGCAACGGGCGCATAGGATGGACCACATGGCGGACAGGATCGGGGGCTGCGTATTATAGGGAACCCAGGCCTTGCGAGGTGTACCGTGGCGGACGCCAAACCCTTCATCACCATCCACTACTGTACCCAGTGCCAATGGTTGTTGCGCTCGGGCTGGCTGGCTCAGGAACTGCTCAGCACCTTCGGTACCGATCTGGGTGGGGTGACGCTGCTACCGGGAACCGGTGGCGTCTTTGAGATCGCCTGTGGCGGGGAGGTGCTCTGGGAGCGCAAGAGAGACGGCGGCTTTCCCGACGCCAGAACGCTGAAGAACCGGGTCAGGGACCTGATGTTTCCGGAACGCGATCTGGGTCACGGCGAAGGGCAGCGGCGCGACGGGGGAGATGGCGCCCCCGAGGGGGCGTGAGATCAGGCTTCCGTACTGACCGTGTCCCGTACATCGAGAGCGTTGGTGGCCGGCGTAGCGGCAGGTGCGCTCACTTCGGCCGCGCGTATCTCGACGGCGTGCAGGCCCTTGGGGCCCTGAACGATATTGAAGTTGACCGCCTGGCCCGCCTTCAGTGTGCGGTAACCGTCCATCTGAATGGCCGAGTAATGAGCGAATAGGTCTTCATCACTGTTATCTGCAACGATGAAGCCATATCCTTTGGCGTTGTTGAACCATTTGACCTTGCCACTGAGCATACCGGCTCCCTCTGCAAAGGACTCCAAGCCTGGAGTATCATTCGACTACAGTTCCAGTGAATCCACACAGACGCCACTACAACGGAACCCTTGGTACCTCGTCGGTACAGGATGTTTGTAACACCCTTTCAGCCTTAGTCAAGGCGAGGCACTAGGCGGCTGAGACGTGGATCAAGCTCTTTTTTTCCTGCTATTCATCCCGTAATTCGGAATCGATCAGAATGCGTGTAATCGACCCCATCCGACTGGCGGCGGACGACAACCAACATCAGGACGGCGACAACGGTGGCCTGGCGGTGCAGGAGGCAAAACCTGCGCTAAAACGGCCAGCCAGATATCGCGTTCTGATGTATAACGATGACTACACCCCCATGGAGTTCGTCGTAGAGGTGCTGGAGAGCTATTTCAGCATGAACCGCGAGGCCGCTACCCAGGTGATGCTTACCGTGCATACCCAGGGAAAGGCGGTCTGCGGAACATTTACTCGCGATGTCGCTGAAACCAAGGCCATGCAAGTCAATCAATATGCGAGGGAGTGCAACCACCCGCTGTTGTGTGAAATCGAAATCGAAAGTTAGATCTGTGCTGCTTGGGCTACTGTGCTGCTTGGGCTATGAGGTGAAGCTATGTTGAATCGTGAGCTCGAAGTCACCCTGAATCTCGCCTTCAAGGAGGCGAGGACGAAGCGTCATGAATTCATGACCGTTGAGCACCTCCTGCTGGCGCTGTTGGATAACGAAGCGGCCGCCACCGTGTTGAGAGCCTGCGGCGCCAACATCGATCGCCTGCGCCGCGATCTGTTGGAATTCATAGATTCCACCACGCCCCTGATCCCACAGCAGGATGACGAGCGCGAGACCCAGCCGACGCTGGGCTTCCAACGCGTCCTGCAACGCGCAGTCTTTCATGTGCAGAGTTCGGGCAAGCGCGAAGTGACCGGCGCCAATGTGCTGGTGGCGATCTTCAGTGAGCAGGAAAGCCAGGCGGTGTTTCTGCTGAAGCAACAGAGCGTGGCCCGGATCGACGTCGTCAACTTCATCGCCCACGGTATTTCCAAGGTCCCCGGCGCTGCGCCCGAAGCCGAGCAGGACCAGGATGCGGCCGAAGAGGAGGGTGCCGAGCCCAGCTCCTCCAACAATCCGCTCGAAGCCTATGCCAGCAATCTCAACGAGCAGGCCCGTCAGGGTCGTATCGATCCGCTGGTCGGTCGCGAGCAGGAAGTCGAGCGCGTCGCCCAGATCCTGGCCCGTCGCCGCAAGAACAATCCCTTGCTGGTGGGTGAGGCAGGCGTCGGCAAGACCGCCATCGCCGAAGGCCTGGCCAAGCGCATCGTCGATGGCCAGGTGCCTGACCTGCTGGCCGACAGCGTGGTCTATTCCCTGGATCTTGGCGCCCTGCTGGCGGGTACCAAGTACCGCGGCGATTTCGAAAAGAGATTCAAGGCACTGCTGGCGGAACTGAAGAAGCGCCCCCATGCGGTGCTCTTCATCGACGAGATCCACACCATCATCGGTGCCGGGGCTGCCTCGGGTGGGGTGATGGACGCCTCCAACCTGCTCAAGCCGCTGCTGTCCTCCGGTGAGATCCGCTGCATCGGCTCGACCACCTTCCAGGAATTCCGCGGCATCTTCGAGAAGGACCGGGCACTGGCGCGGCGCTTCCAGAAGGTCGATGTCGTCGAGCCGTCGGTGGATGACACCTACGGCATCCTCCGTGGCCTCAAGGGGCGCTTCGAACAGCACCACCACATCGAGTACACCGATGAGGCGCTGCGCGCAGCAGCCGAGTTGGCCGCGCGCTACATCAACGACAGGCACATGCCCGACAAGGCCATCGACGTCATCGACGAAGCCGGTGCTTACCAGCGCCTGCAGCCCGAAGACCGGCGTGCCGAGCGCATCGATGTCCAGCAGGTCGAAGACATCGTCGCCAAGATCGCACGGATTCCCCCCAAGACCGTCAACAGCTCCGACAAGGAGCTGCTGCGCAACCTGGAGCGCGATCTCAAGCTGACCGTCTTCGGTCAGGATCTGGCCATCGAATCCCTGTCCACCGCCATCAAGCTTTCTCGTGCCGGTCTGAAATCGCCGGACAAGCCGGTCGGCTCCTTCCTCTTCGCCGGGCCTACGGGTGTCGGCAAGACCGAGGTGGCGCGGCAGCTGGCCAAGGCCATGGGTGTGGAGCTGGTACGCTTCGACATGTCCGAGTACATGGAGCGGCATACCGTGTCCCGTCTCATCGGTGCACCTCCCGGTTATGTCGGTTTCGATCAGGGCGGTCTGCTGACCGAGGCCATCACCAAGACCCCCCACTGCGTGCTCCTGCTCGACGAGATCGAGAAGGCTCACCCGGAAGTGTTCAACCTGCTGCTGCAGGTCATGGACCATGGCACCCTGACGGACAACAACGGCCGTAAAGCCGACTTCCGTAATGTGATCCTGATCCTGACCACCAACGCTGGCGCCGAAACCGCTTCACGCGCGTCCATTGGCTTCACGCTGCAGGATCACACCACCGATGCCATGGAAGTCATTAAGAAGAGCTTCACGCCGGAGTTCCGCAACCGTCTGGATACCATCATTCAGTTCGGCCGCCTGAGCACCGAGGTCATCAAGAGCATCGTCGACAAGTTCCTCACCGAACTCCAGGCGCAACTCGAAGACAAGCGTGTACAGCTCGAAGTCAGCGATGCTGCCCGTGGCTGGCTGGCGGAACGGGGTTATGACGTGCAGATGGGCGCTCGTCCCATGGCGCGGCTCATCCAGGACAAGATCAAGCGGCCGCTGGCCGAGCAGATCCTGTTCGGGGAACTGGCTGACCATGGCGGCATCGTTCATATCGATGCGGTGGATGACGAGCTGGAATTCGAGTTCGAGACCACGGCCGAACCTGCCTGAGGGCAGGTCGCGATTTACAATCGCTCATGAAAAAGCCCGGCATAGCCGGGCTTTTTCATGAAAGGATCCGCTTAGCGCGCGCGGTAGGTGATCCGGCCCTTGCTCAGATCGTAAGGCGTCAGTTCCACGCGAACCTTGTCGCCCGTCAGGATGCGGATGTAGTTCTTACGCATCTTTCCGGAGATGTGCGCGGTGACGACGTGCCCATTTTCCAACTCCACGCGAAACATGGTGTTGGGAAGGGTGTCGACGACAGTACCTTCCATTTCGAAGCTGTCTTCTTTCGACATATATAGAAAAGCCCTCGGTGACAAGATAGGCCCAGAGCAGTCCGGGCGAAAAAGGCCCATATTCTGACAGAAATTCAGAAAAAGCGCTATTTCATCAGGCCAGGGCGACCCAGCGTTGGTTGACGAAGAGCTCTATGGGGCGATACTCGGTCTTATAGGACATCTTGCGACACCCTTTGATCCAATAACCGAGATAAACCGCATTCAGCCCCAGGCGGCGGGTTTCGGCGATCTGCCAGAGGATGCCGAACACGCCCAGGCTGCGCTTTTCTTCGCTGGGGTCGTAGAAGGTATAGACCGCCGACATGCCATTGGGCAGCACGTCGGTGACGGCAAGACCGATCAGGCGGTCCTCGACGCGCATCTCGTAGAAGAAGGCGTAGGGCAGATGGCTGACCAGGAAGGTGGAGAACTGGCCTCGACTCGGCGGGAACATGTCACCGTCGGCGTGGCGTTCGCTGATGTAGCGGGCGTACAGCTGGTAACGCTCCTCGGTAAAGCCCGGGTCGCAGCGGGTGACCTTGATGTCGAGGTTGCGCTTGAGCACTCGACTCTGCTTCCGGCTAGGGCGGAAACGAGCGACGGGAATGCGCGCGGGAACGCAGGCTTTGCAGAGCTGGCAGTGGGGGCGGTAGAGATGATCGCCGCTGCGGCGAAAGCCCAGCTCGGACAGCTCGGCGTAGATCTGACCGTTCATGGGCTGCGAGGGGTCGAGAAACAGCGTGGTCGCCTGCTCGTTGGGCAGGTAACTGCAAGCGTGAGGCTGGGTTGCGTAAAACTTGAGTCTCGCCAGCTCGGTCATGTCGAATCTCTACATAAGCCTGGCCTGAGTGTAAGTCACCCGCAGGAGGTAGGCCAGGCGGCCATGCTGGCCTGATCCAGGTATTTGGCCAGGTAATCGGCAAAGCGTTCCCGTGACAGGCTGCTCGCGCCCAGGCTCTGCAAATGTGCGGTTTGCATCTGGCAGTCGATCATCACGAAGCCCCAGGCCGCCAGATCCCGTACCAGGGTCACGAAGCCGATCTTGGAAGCGTTGTCGACATGGCTGAACATGGACTCGCCAAAGAATAGCTTGCCCATGGCGATGCCATAGAGCCCGCCGACGAGCTGATCGCCGTCCCAGACCTCCACGGAATGGGCCCAGCCTTGGGCATGCAATTCCTGGTAAGCCTGGCGCATTTCCGCGGTGATCCAGGTGCCGTCGGCATCGCGTCGCGGACCGGCGCAGGCCAGGATCACCTGAGCGAAGGCCTGGTCGTAGGTGACGCGTAGTGGGGTCTTGCGCAGGGTCTTCGCCAGACTGCGGGAGACATGCAGGTCCGGCGGGAAGAGCACCGTACGGGGATCCGGCGACCACCAGAGCAAGGGTTGGCCAGCTTGATACCAGGGAAAGCAGCCGTGACGATAGGCATTGACCAGGCGCGCCGCGCTCAGGTCGCCGCCGATCGCCAGCAGGCCGTTGGGTTCGCGCAACGCCTGCTGCAGGGGCGGGAAGTCAGGGCTTTCGCGGGTCAGCCATTTCACCATGGTAGGGGAGGGCGCCTTCTGATACAGGAAGCTGAGGGTATGAGCTTGTGCGTAACAAGCTCAAGAAATCGTCATAACTCTTTGTCAGGACAACGAAAGAATGCTCCAATGTTGTGCCTGAAGGCGGTTCCGGTACGACCGTCCGCTATCGTGCCATGTTTCGTTGCGGGACTGTAGAACCAGGGCCCGGACGATCTAGAATGGCGCACTGTTTTTGATTCACGGTCACACGTTCCGTGTGCGGGAAAAGCGCGCTTGAAGCAATCCAGTTCTGTCAGCCACGTCAACCAATGGCGTGAGCATCTGCATTATCGTCTCAAGGAGGTGGTGCTCATCGCACTGGCCGCCTTGTGCCTGTATCTACTCATGGCTCTGCTGAGCTACGACCCTTCCGATCCGGGCTGGACCCACACCAGTCGCATCGACCAGGTCCATAACACCGCTGGCCGCGCCGGCGCCTGGCTGGCCGATGTGCTGTTCATGGCACTCGGCTATTTCGCCTTCGTGTTTCCCGTCCTGCTCGCCGTCAAGACCTGGCAGATCTTCCGTAAGCGGCATCTGCCCTGGGAGTGGAGCGGCTGGCTGTTTTCCTGGCGCCTGACCGGCCTGGTGCTGCTGGTGATCTCGGGTTCGGTGCTCGCTTACATTCATTTCCATGCCGTGTCCGCCCTGCCGGCATCGGCGGGCGGTGCCCTGGGCGAGAGCCTCGGGCAGCTGTCGGTCGCCGCCCTGAATGTCCAGGGCAGTACGCTGCTGTTCCTCGCGCTCTTCCTGCTGGGACTGACGGTCTTTACCGATCTGTCCTGGTTCAAGGTGATGGATTTCACCGGCAAGGTGGTGCTGGATCTCTTGGATCTGGTGCAGGGTGGCTTCAGCCGCCTGGCCGGCGGTCGCCGTCAGGCCCCGGAGCTGGACACCTTCGACGAGCCGGTGTCGCCGCCGGTTGCGCGCAAGAGCAAGGCCCGCGAAGTGCCGGTTCCGGTCGCCGACGACGACCTGGATGACCTGCTCGACATCGCACCGCCCCCACGGGTGGAGCGCGCCGCGCCGCGCATCGAGATGCCCGCGCCCAGTCGCTTTGTCGCCGAAGCACCCGAGTCCGCGCCTGTGGCTGCCGCGCCTGTCCCAGCGCCTGCCAATGTCGCCGCGCCCACGCCGCCGCCACGCAAGACGGCGCCAGCACCGGCCCCCGCGCCCTATTCGCCGGCGGCCGCCGTGGTCCGGGTCGACGCGGATCTGGAAGGTACGCTGCCGCCGCTGTCGATCCTGGATCGCGCCGAGAAGAAACAGCAGAGCTATTCGCCGGAATTCCTCGAGAACATGTCGCGCCTGCTCGAGGTCAAGCTCAAGGAGTTCGGCGTCGAAGTGATCGTGGAGAGCGTCCATCCCGGTCCGGTGATCACCCGCTTCGAGATTCAGCCGGCGGCTGGCGTCAAGGTCAGTCGTATTTCCAACCTGGCCAAGGACCTGGCGCGTTCGCTGGCCGTGTTCAGCGTGCGGGTGGTGGAGGTCATTCCCGGCAAGACCACCGTGGGTATCGAGATTCCCAACGAAGATCGCCAGATGGTGCGTTTCTCCGAGGTGCTCGAGTCGCCCGAGTACGCGGCGGCCAAGTCGCCCGTCACCCTGGCCCTGGGTCATGACATCGGTGGCAAGCCGGTCATCACCGACCTGGCCAAGATGCCGCACCTGCTGGTGGCCGGTACTACCGGCTCCGGTAAGTCGGTGGGCGTGAACGCCATGCTGCTGTCGATCCTGTTCAAGTCGAGTCCGGAAGACGCGCGCCTGATCATGATCGACCCCAAGATGCTGGAACTCTCGATCTACGAGGGCATTCCACACCTGCTCTGCCCGGTCGTGACCGACATGAAGGAAGCCGCCAACGCCCTGCGCTGGAGCGTGGCGGAGATGGAGCGGCGCTACAAGCTGATGGCGGCCATGGGCGTGCGTAACCTGGCCGGCTTCTACCGCAAGGTGAAGGACGCCGAGGAAGCGGGTACGCCGCTGACCGATCCGCTCTATCGTCGCGAGAGCATGGACGACGAGGCGCCGCTGCTGAAGACACTGCCGACCATCGTGGTGGTGGTGGACGAATTCGCCGACATGATGATGATCGTCGGCAAGAAGGTCGAAGAGCTGATCGCGCGGATCGCGCAGAAGGCGCGAGCGGCCGGTATCCACCTGATCCTGGCCACCCAGCGCCCCTCGGTGGACGTCATCACCGGTCTGATCAAGGCCAACATCCCCACGCGGATGGCCTTCCAGGTGTCGAGCAAGATCGACTCCCGGACCATTCTCGACCAGGGCGGCGCCGAACAGCTGCTCGGTCACGGCGACATGCTCTATCTGCCGCCGGGTACCGGTCTGCCGATCCGGGTCCATGGCGCCTTCGTGTCCGACGACGAGGTCCATCGCGTGGTCGAGGCCTGGAAGGAGCGGGGCGCACCCGACTACATCGAAGACATCCTCAGCGGCCCGGACGAGGGCGGTGGTGCGGGCTTCGACGGTGGTGGCGGCGAAGGCGGGGAGAGCGACGAGGACGATCCGCTCTATGACGAAGCGGTGCGTTTCGTCACCGAGAGCCGGCGGGCGTCCATCTCCGCGGTTCAGCGCAAGCTCAAGATCGGTTACAACCGGGCGGCACGGATGATCGAAACCATGGAAATGGCCGGTGTCGTATCGCCCATGAACACCAACGGTTCGCGCGAGGTCACAGCGCCTGCTCCGGTGAGAGACTGACATCCATGAGGACTTCGATGCACAAGCTGCGTTGCTTCGCCTTGGCCGCCTTGGCCGCTGTAAGCTTTTCCGCCCATGCCGACCAGGCGTCGGTGGGTCGCCTGTCGCAACTGCTGGACAAGGCCCAGACCCTGACCGCGCGTTTTTCCCAGCTGACCCTGGATGGTTCGGGTACCCGGCTGCAGGAAACCGCCGGCAACATGAGCCTCAAGCGTCCCGGGCTGTTCCGCTGGCATTCCGATGCGCCCCAGGAGCAACTGCTGGTGTCCGACGGCAAGCAGGTCTGGCTGTACGACCCGGACCTGGAGCAGGTCACCATCCGCAAGCTGGACCTGCGCCTGACCCAGACGCCGGCGCTGCTGCTGTCGGGTGACATCTCCAAGATCGAAAGCAGCTTCGACGTCACCAGCAAGGACGCCGGCAACGTCGTCGACTTCGTGCTCAAGCCCAAGACCAAGGACACCCTGTTCGACAGCCTGCGGCTGTCCTTCCGCAATGGCGTGATCAACGACATGCAGTTGATCGACGGTGCCGGTCAGAGAACCAACATCCTCTTCTTCAACGTCAAGCTCAACGAGCCGGTGGCCGCGTCCCAGTTCACCTTCCAGGTGCCCAAGGGAGCCGACGTCATCCAGGAGTGATCGCACCTCATGGATCTCTTCAGCACCGCACCCGTCGGGCAGCCCTTGGCTGCCCGCATGCGTCCCGAGACCCTCGATGAATACGCGGGTCAGCAACACCTGCTGGCGCGGGGCAAGCCCCTGCGCGAGGCGCTGGAACAGGGTGCGCTGCATTCGATGATCTTCTGGGGGCCGCCCGGGGTGGGCAAGACCACCCTGGCGCGGCTGCTGGCCCAGGTTTCCGATGCCCACTTCGAAACGCTCTCGGCGGTGCTTTCCGGGGTTAAGGAGATCCGCCATGCGGTGGAGGTGGCCAAGCAGCAGGCTGCCCAGTATCGCCGGCGCACCATCCTCTTCGTCGACGAAGTGCATCGCTTCAACAAGTCGCAGCAGGATGCCTTCCTGCCCTATGTCGAAGACGGCACCCTGATCTTTATCGGGGCGACCACCGAGAATCCCTCCTTCGAGCTCAACAGCGCGCTGCTGTCGCGGGCCAGGGTCTATGTGCTCAAGAGTCTGGACGACGAGGCGCTCGGCGGCCTTGCGCAGCGCGCCCTCACCAGCGCCAAGGGCCTGGGCGATCGGCGCCTGAGCCTGCCCGACGATGCCCTGGCGCTGCTGCTGGCGGTCGCCGACGGCGATGGCCGGCGGCTGCTCAATCTGCTGGAGAACGCCGCGGACCTGGCCGAGGACGGTGGCGTCCTGGATGCCGAGCTGTTCCAGAGTCTGCTCGGCGATCAGCGCCGGCGTTTCGACAAGGGCGGCGAGGCCTTCTATGACCAGATATCCGCGCTGCACAAGTCGGTGCGGGGCTCGAATCCTGATGGCGCTCTCTATTGGTTCGCTCGGATGATCGACGGTGGCTGCGATGCGCTGTACATCGCCCGGCGGGTGGTGCGCATGGCCAGCGAAGACATCGGCAATGCCGATCCCCGCGCCCTGAGCCTCTGCCTGGACGCCTGGGATGTCCAGGAGCGCCTGGGCAGTCCGGAAGGCGAGCTTGCCATCGCCCAGGCGATCGTCTATCTGGCCTGCGCGCCCAAGAGCAATGCCGTCTATATGGGCTACAAGGCCGCCTTGGCCGATGTGCGCCAGAACGGCTCGCGCGAGGTGCCGTTGCACCTGCGCAATGCGCCGACCAAGCTGATGAAGAACCTCGGCTACGGCGACGAATACCGCTATGCCCACGATGAACCGGAAGCCTATGCCGCGGGCGAGGACTACTTTCCCGAAGAGCTGGAGCCGCGCCGTTACTATGAGCCGGTTCCCCGTGGGCTGGAGCTGAAGATCCGCGATAAACTGCAGCACCTGGCGGACCTCGACCGGTCCAGCCCGCGCCAGCGCCGGCCGCGTTCCTGACGCCTGGCCGGCGCGGCTGCCCCCATTCCTAAGCAAGAGACACGGACATGCTTGATTCGAAACTGGTTCGCACCCAAACCGAGGAGGTGGCCGCACGCCTGGCGACCCGTGGCTACGTCCTCGACGTCAGCCTGGTGGAGTCGTTGGAAGCTCGTCGCAAGGCCGTGCAGACCCGCACCGAGACCCTGCAGGCCGAGCGCAACGCCCGCTCCAAGGGCATCGGCCAGGCCAAGGCGCGCGGTGAAGACATCGCGCCGCTGCTGGCCGAAGTCGATCGCATGGGCAGTGAGCTGGAAGAAGCCAAGCGTGAGCTGGATCTGGTCCAGGGCGAGCTGGATGCCCTGCTGTTGGGCCTGCCCAACCTGCCCGACGCCTCGGTGCCGGTCGGCAAGGATGAAGACGACAACGTCGAAGTCCGGCGCTGGGGCACCCCGCGCGACTTCGACTTCGAGATCAAGGACCACGTCGCCCTGGGCGAGACCCACGGCTGGCTGGACTTCGAGACCGCCGCACGCTTCTCCGGCGCTCGCTTCGCCGTCATGCGCGGTCCCATCGCCCGTCTGCACCGTGCCCTGGCGCAATTCATGCTCAACCTGCACACCGGTGAGCACGGCTACGAAGAGACCTATACCCCCTACCTGGTGCAGGCCGAGACCCTGCAGGGCACCGGTCAGCTGCCCAAGTTCGAGGAAGACCTGTTCAAGATCGGCCGGGAAGGCGAGAGCGATCTCTACCTGATCCCCACCGCCGAGGTCACTCTGACCAACCTGGTCGCTGGCCAGATCCTCGACGCCAAGCGCCTGCCGCTGAAGTTCACCGCCCATACCCCCTGCTTCCGCAGCGAAGCCGGGGCCTCGGGTCGCGACACCCGCGGCATGATCCGTCAGCACCAGTTCGACAAGGTGGAGATGGTCCATATCGTCGAGCCGAGCACCTCCTTCCAGGCCCTGGAGGAGCTGACCGGCCACGCCGAGACCGTGCTGCAACGGCTGGAACTGCCCTACCGGGTGCTTTCGCTGTGCACCGGCGACATGGGTTTCGGCGCCACCAAGACCTACGACCTGGAAGTCTGGGTGCCGAGCCAGGGCAAGTATCGCGAGATCTCGTCCTGCTCCAACTGCGGTGACTTCCAGGCGCGCCGCATGCAGGCCCGCTACCGCAACGCCGAGGGCAAGCCCGAGCTGGTGCACACCCTCAACGGCTCCGGCCTGGCCGTGGGTCGTACGTTGGTCGCCGTGCTGGAGAACTATCAGCAGGCTGACGGCAGCATCCGCGTCCCCGAGGTACTCAAGCCCTACATGGGTGGCCTCGAGGTCATCGGCTGATGGATTACCTGCCGCTCTTCCACAAGCTCGATGGCCGTCCGGTGCTGGTGGTCGGCGGGGGCGACATCGCCCTGCGCAAGAGCGTGCTGCTGGCCGAAGCCGGTGCCCGCATCACCCTGGTGGCGCCGGAGATCGAGCCGGAGGTACGTGCCTTTGTCGAGGCGCGGGGCGGTAGTTGCCGGGTCGAGCGCTATGCGGCGGACCAGCTCGCCGGGCATTGCCTGGTGATCGCAGCCACCGATGACGACGCGGTCAACGAGGCGGTGTCCCACGATGCCCAGGCCCTGGGCCTGCCGGTCAACGTGGTGGATGCGCCCAAGCTGTGCACCGTGATCTTCCCGGCCATCGTCGATCGTTCGCCGCTGGTGATCGCCATTTCCAGTGGCGGAGATGCTCCGGTGCTGGCCCGCCTGGTACGGGCCAAGCTGGAGAGCTGGATCCCCGCTACCTACGGTCAGCTGGCGCAACTGGCGCAGCGCTTCCGCGCCCGGGTCAAGACGCGTTTCGCCGATCTGCAGGCGCGACGCATCTTCTGGGAAGAGGTGTTCCAGGGCGAGGTTGCGGAAAAGGTCTTTTCCGGCCAGCCCCAGGCCGCCGAACAACTGCTGGAAGCCAAGCTGACCAGCGAGACGGCCACCTTTCGCGGCGAGGTCTATCTGGTCGGCGCCGGTCCCGGCGATCCGGATCTACTGACCTTCCGCGCCCTGCGGCTGATGCAGCAGGCCGACGTGGTGCTCTACGACCGCCTGGTAGCGCCGACCATCCTCGACATGTGCCGGCGCGATGCCGATCGCATCTATGTCGGCAAGCGCCGCGCCGAGCATGCGGTACCCCAGGACGATCTCAATCGCCTGCTGGTCAAGCTGGCCCAGGAAGGCAAGCGGGTCCTGCGGCTCAAGGGCGGCGATCCCTTCATCTTCGGCCGTGGCGGCGAAGAGATCGAAGAGCTGGCGGCCGAAGGCATTCCTTTCCAAGTGGTGCCGGGCATCACCGCGGCCAGTGGCTGTGCGGCCTATGCCGGCATTCCCCTGACGCACCGCGACCATGCCCAGTCGGTACGCTTCGTCACCGGTCATCTCAAGGACGGCTCGGCCGATCTGCCCTGGACCGATCTGGTGGCACCGGGGCAGACCCTGGTGTTCTACATGGGACTGGTGGGGCTGCCGACCATCTGCGAGCAACTCATCGCCCACGGCAAGGACCCGGCCACGCCTGCTGCGCTGGTGCAGCAGGGCACCACGCTCAATCAGCGGGTGTTCACCGGTACCTTGCAGGATCTGCCGCAGCTGGTCGCCGAGCATGAGGTGCATGCGCCGACCCTGGTGATCGTCGGCGAGGTCGTGGCGCTGCGCGAGAAGCTGGCCTGGTTCGAAGGTGCTCAGACGGCGGTGTGATCCTCAGGCCGCACCCTGGATGCCGGCACTGCTCAGGGCCTCGCGGCCATGGGGCAGATCCAGCTCCAGGGCCGGTCCCTTGGGCACGATGCCGGTCGGATTGATCTGGGCATGGCTGCCGTAGTAGTGATGCTTGATGTGCTGGAGGTCGACGGTCTCGGCGATCCCCGGCCACTGATACAGTTCGCGCAGCCAACCCTGTAGCGCCGGATAATCCCGAATGCGCCGCAGGTTGCACTTGAAGTGACCGTGGTAGACGGCATCGAAGCGAATCAGGGTGGTGAACAGGCGCCAATCGGCTTCGGTCAGCCATTCGCCGGTCAGATAGCGCTGGGTCTGCAGCAGCTTTTCCAGGTCGTCCAGGGTGGCGAAGACCTCGTCGAAGGCCTCTTCATAGGCCTCCTGGGTGGTGGCGAAGCCAGCTCGGTAGACGCCGTTGTTGACCGTTGGATAGATGCGGTCGTTGAGGGCGTCGATGCGACTGCGCAAGGCCTCTGGGTAGAGATCCAGGCGATTGCCGGTCAGCTCGTCGAAGGCGCCATTGAACATGCGGATGATCTCGGCGGATTCGTTGCTGACGATGCGTTCTTCCTGGCGGTCCCAGAGCACCGGTACGGTGACCCGGCCGGTGTAATCGACCTGGTCGCGTTGATAGAGCTGGTAGAGGCGGTCGAGGTGATAGAGCTCGTCGCCACTGGAGCCCTTGGCTGTATCGAAGGTCCAGCCTTCCTCGCGCATCAACCAGCTGACCACTGAAACGCCGATCAGCTCTTCGAGGCCCTTGAGCTTGCGGTAGATCAGGGTGCGGTGAGCCCAGGGGCAGGCCAGGGACACATAGAGGTGGTAGCGACCGGCCTCCGGTGCGTAGCGCGAGACCCCTTCGGGAATGGCCTGCTCGATGCGAGCGATCCAGTCACGACGCTGGGCCTCTTCTCGCTTGAAATGGCCATCCTTGCCATTGTCGTACCAACGGTCCTGCCACTGTCCATCGACCAACAAGCCCATATCGTCATCCTCCGCTGCGTTGCGGTTAGGAACCCGGGGAGCCGCTCCGGGTTCCTGAGGCGACGTCAGAGCGAGCGGTCGCGCGCTTCCCAGCGGCGTTCGGCTTCGCTTTGGGCGCTGACTTGATCCTGACCCAGGGCGCGGAGGGCCACGGCCAGGGTGGCGATGACCGCCAGACGGCCATAGGGGTCTTCTGCCTCGCCGCGCCAAGTGGTGGCCAGCAACGCCGGGTCGAGGCGCTCCGGCTTGACCTGGCGGCGCTCGGTCAGCGCCGGCCAGCTTTCGTCCCAGGCTTCACCGCAACGAGTGCCATAGAGATGGGCGATGACATCGGGATTGCGCTCGACTTCGCCGCCTTCGCCCTTGATGACGATGCTGTCGTCACCCAGCAGGCGACTGGCCTCGCGATGGACCTCCTGGTAACCCGGATGGAAGATGCTCTGCAGGATGCAACGCGCCTGGCTGGGATTGAGCAGCCGGACCAGGGAGTGGATCGGCGAGCGCAGGCCGAGCTCGGCCTTGAGATCGATCATCCGCTGCAGTTCGGGCATCCAGGCCGCCAGGGGTAGGAAGGCCGGCTGGCCCCGGTCGAGCAGGGTGCCGGCGTCCTGCCAGCTAGCGACCCTCTGCATGCCCAGGTCGGGCAGGCATTGCTCGGTATAGAGACGGCCCGCGGTATGGGTGCCGCCGCCATGCATGACCACCCGCACGCCACTGCCGGCCAGGCACTTCACCGCCAGCAGGTACCAAGGCAGGTGACGCTTCTTGCCGGCGTAGGAGGGCCAGTCGAGGTCGACGGCGAAACCTGGCGGCTGCAGCCGCGCCCTGACGGCACGGGTGAAGCCGGCCAGCTCTTCGGCGCTTTCTTCCTTGTGCCTCAGCAGCATGAGAAAGGCACCGAGCTGGGCATCGGTGACCCGACCGTCGAGAATCAGGCCCATGGCCGTTTCCGCCTCGGCCTCGGTCAGGCTGCGGGCGCCGCGCTTGCCCTTGCCCAGGGCTCGGACATAGACGGCGAAGGGATGCTCTTCGGGCGTGGTGAAGGTCATAGGCAATTATCCGGTTTCGGCAAGCCGGCCAGTTTGGCGCCGAGCTTGGCTGGCGCGCCCTTGAACAGCAGGTTGAGCTGGAGGCTGGTACCCAGTTCCGGGCCCAGTGTCTGGGCAATGTACTTGATCAGCGGCCGGTTGGCCGGCGAAAGCTGGAATTGGGCGTAGAAGTCGCGTAGCGCCTGCAGCACCTGCCAGTGGCGATCGGTCAGCTCGATGCCCTCCTTGAGTGCCAGGTGCTGGGCCACCTCGGGACTCCACTGGGAGAGATCGCGCAGGTAGCCTTCGGCGTCGAGGTCGAGAGGGGCCATGCTCAGGTCCAACTGATGACCTTGGCGCAGCTCACGCTAAGGTCGACGAAAGTGGGATAGTCGATCAGGGTCACGGCTCGTTCGGGGTGTAAGCGACGGGCCTGGACATCCTCCGCCAGGGCATAGAGGGTCGTCTTGGCGGGAAGCTGTATCAACAGCGCTGCCGCGACGCTGCCTGGGCGCAACGCTTCGACGGCGCCTCCCGTCAGCAGGACGGCGTCCTCGTCGCGCACCCAGGTGAGCCCATCTAGCGCGTCGGCATCTAGCAGCGGCGAACGGGAAAACAGGTGCAGAGTAGTCAAATGGAGATCACCTGATCATGGTCATGGATCAGCGCCGCCAGGGCTTCGGGCTGCAGTAGCGTCACCCAGGCGGGCAACTGCTCGGGCGTGATGCCCAGACGTTGCAGGGCGGTGGCTTCGGCGTAGATGGCCTCGACACCGAACAGCGGCAGCGCGGAGAGATTGGCACTCAGATCCTTCTGCTCCAAGGCAGCGCTGTCGGCTGCCAGCAACTGGGTCACGCCAGGACCGGCGAACAGCAGCGCCAGGGGCAGTTCGAAGGCACCGCCGGCCAGCACGATATCCAGGGCCTCGCGCGGACCGGGGCCGCTCAGTGCCGACTGGCGGGAGATGACGAGGGTGCTCTTGGCCATGCTAGTCGCCTCCAAAGCAGAGCAGGCGATCGGCGTCCTGCACCGCCTCATGCAGTTGGCCCAGACCGGACAGCTGCCAGGGCGCCCGCACGTTCACCGCGCCCTCACGTTCATAGCGCCGTGCCTCGTTTTCATCCAGCAGCCCACGTTTGAGGGCGGCGGCGATACAGACCACGGCGTCGATCTGGTGACGTTCGATCAGCTCACGCCAGCGAGCGGGTAGATCCGACTCGTCCTGGCCACTGACGGTGGCGTGGGAGGCGTTATGAACGCCATCGCGATAGAGAAAAAGTCGCGACAGCTCATGACCCCCGGCCAGCAGTGCCTCACAGAAGCGCAGGGCCCGACGGGCCGAAGGCGCCTGGGGTGGGGAAAGGATAACGATGGCAAATTTCATGGATGTAAAAAGGCCCGCCGAAGCGGGCCTCTTGGGCTACCGCCGATGATCAATCGTTATTGCTTGCGAATCCAAAGATCTGCAGCAAGCTGATGAACATATTGTAGATCGAGACGTACAGGGTGATGGTAGCCATGATGTAGTTGTCTTCACCACCGTGCACGATGGCGCTGGTCTGGAACAGGATGGCCGCGGCGGCGAACAGCACGAAGCCCGCGCTGATGGCCAGTTGCAGACCACTGATCTGGACGAAGAAGGACAGCACCACGGCGCCCAGCAGGATCCAGAAGCCCGCCATCAGGAAGCCACCGAGAAAGCTCATGTCCTTGCGACTGATCAGCGCGTAGGCCGACAGACCGAAGAAGGCCAGGGCGGTCATGCCGGCAGCCGAAGCGATCACGCTGCCGCCGTTGGGCAGACCCAGGTACATGTTCAGGATCGGGCCCAGGGTGTAGCCCATGAAGCCAGTCAAGGCGAAGGTGCTGACCAGCCCCCAGCCGCTGTTACGGGTCTTCATGGTCAGGAAGAACAGGCCGTAGAAGCCGATCAGTACCACGAAGATGTTGGGGTAGGGTAGCCGCATCTGCTGCGAGACGAAGGCAACCAGGCCACTGAATGCCAGGGTCATGGCCAGCAGGGCGTAGGTGTTGCGCAATACACGGCTGACGTCCCGCGGTTGCGCGATGGCAGGGTTGTAGGCGTATTGACGCTCGTTCATGGTGTACTCCAAAGCTAATTTAACGGTGTGATGTACCGTACGACCCCGAAGATAGCAAATGTTGCTTAAGGATCGCTTGCGAGTGTTTGACAGTGTGTTGCCATCAGGTACTATGCGCCCCTCTTACGGAAGTGTGGCCGAGTGGTTTAAGGCAGCGGTCTTGAAAACCGCCGACTCGCAAGGGTCCCAGAGTTCGAATCTCTGCGCTTCCGCCATCTTCGAAGCCCCGTTCCTACGGGACTTTTTGCTGTCTGCAGGGTCGAATTTCAAGACCGGTTGGGCGAGTGAAAAGGAGGAGTTCCAAAGTTCTTTGGGAACAGCGCCGAGGCCTGACCTTCTATAGCACTCGCCCCGATGAGGTTGGGCATCGCGGCAACCCAGGCCCCGCACGAGAGCGAGGGCTGAGCTGAGTGCGATCGTTGGAAACTGCCTTGTGAGATGAGCAGGCAGGACGGCTTGAGTCAGGGCGTGCAAAACATCGCCAAACTATCGGTTACCCACCGAAGCTACCGACCCTGGTCAAGCACCATCGTCAGCCGGCTACCATGGCCACCACGAAGATGGTTGCCAGCCCAATACACATGGCGCCCAGGGTGAGCGCCAGTAGGCCCTGATCGCTGGTGAGCGATCTCGGACGAATGAGTGCAGATTTAAGCAGGACGCTATTTAGCCGGCCGTGGGGCCTCGACTCGAAGAGCGTCACTGTCCTTGTCAATTGATAGCGCAACTGAAGTATCCTTTTCAGTTTCGGTATTGGGCTGCGGTACCCAGCTATTGGCCGCGATTGTGGCTTCAGCGAAGCTCAACAGCAAGACCATTGCTGCTACGCAGGTTCCTATGGCAATCGCATTGATCACCTTCTGTTCTTTCACAGGTGCATTCATGTTGCTTGCCTAGCAGGGTCACGTCGAATGAGGTGGTCTGACAACTGCATGCGGCAGAAGTGCGGAGGTCGTTGGCTTCTCACGATCAACCAAGGCCCGTAACTGCAGTAAGGCGTCGCCCAGCGCGATGTCGCAATCCACAGCCTGAGCGTTGCGTTCGGGGCGGTTGAATACTGGTTTAGCCTGATCCTGTCTGACTACTTTGTACCCCGGTCTTCCTGCTCCGACAGGCTGTAGCCGCTGATCGCTGCAGCCTGGCTGAAACCTTTCGTGCGCCTTGGCGCTCGTCTCGATGGCCGTGCGATTCGCTCTGCTGCGTATCTTGCCCCAGCACCTGTGGGCATGAAAAAGCCCGCGCGAAGCGGGCTTTTTCATGCCGAGGTGCGGCGTCCCAATCAGGGCGTGTTGCCCTTGGCCAGGGCGGCAGCGATGGCTGGTGCATCGATGGCGTTGGCCAGGACCTGGGTGCCCGAGAGGATGACATTGTTGGTCGGGCCGCTGCCTTTGATCTCGTCGCTGGCGAGCACCTTGCCCTGGTCGTCGAGGACCTGGGTGATGACGTCATAGTCGAAGCGGACGCGCATGTAGGCGTCGGATTTCCATTCCCGCAGTTTCAGCACCAGCAGCTTCTGACCCTGGGGCGCGCGGTCGCTGGCCTGGCTGGGCATGGCGGTTATGGCGGCGCGGGCCAGGGCCTTTTGCACGGCGTCCTGCAGGTCGGCGGAAAGGGGGCTGCCGCTGTAGGTGCGGACGCTCCAGGGATTGTAGTAGAGGCCGCGGATGTTGCCGACGTAGGTGGCGTCCTTGTCTTGGGCGACCACATAGGGACGCTCATCGAGTACCGCGACGGCAACCGGCTTGTCGGCTTTGACGCTGAGTTGCGGGGCGGTCTGGCGGTAGTCGATCTTCTGGCCGATGGCGCAACCGGCGAGTTGCAGCGTGGCGAAGGCGATGAACAAGAGATGAGATGGCTTCATGCGAAACTCCTTTTTCGAGAGGCGCGCAGTCTAAGCCATCAGACTCGTCATGCCAAAATAATGTGATTCAGGTCACCAAATTTATGGGGGAGCGAGTCGGTTGCCGGGCTCTGCAGCCGGGCGGATGCCCCTGACACACTCATCAGTTGGGTAGGCAGGCCAGAGGGTTGCCTGCGTTCAGTGGTTGAAATTCACGCAGCCTGTGGGGCGTGAAGGGAAGGGGCAGAGTCGGAGGACAAGACCGTCCTTGGGCTCTGCCCGCGAGCGTTACAGCGTCTTCTTGTATTCCTTGTCCGCCTTCTTGTCTTCGCGGTGGCGTTCCTTGTCCAGCTGGGTATCGGTGCGGTCGGCTTCGTCAGCGGCATGGGCCGCACCCTTGTCGACTTCCTTCCGATCGTGGCGCGCGTCTTCGCTCACGTCACGGCCGTCCTGGCGGACGCTCTTTTCCAGCGGGCTTTCGGCCAGCGCGACGCCCGTGCTGAGGACGCTTAGCAAAACGGTCAGGGTTGCTACGGTAAGGCGTGATTTCATCGGAGGCGCTCCTAAGTCGAGACAGCGGGAGTGGTCGCCCAAAGCGACCGCTTCGTTTGCAGTAAAGCGCTAAAGCTGGCATTGGAAAAGGAGAGCTGCCGAAGCGTCTTGGTCAGGCGGGCGAACTGGAGGCCCAGGCGGAGGCGTCGTGCGGGTGCAGACTCTCCAGATGGCGCACATGGATGCGCACTTCCTGGTGGCTATCACGCAGGGCCACCAGCAGGCGGCGGGCGGCGTCCTCGACGAACATCAGATTGCTGCCGTTGAGGGCGGCGAAGGCCTGTTCATCGGCGCGCTTGACGGCGGTTTGCACCGGGGTGCCCAGGGCCCTTTCGCACTGGTCGATCAAGGGCAGCAGGTTGAGGTCGACGGCGCCTGCCGGAATGCTGACCTGCACCTGTGCCAGGCTGCGCTGACTGTGCGGGGTGGCCAGGGAGGCGTGGCGGCGTAGCCAGCTGGCGACGGTGACCGGATCCACGTGCTCGGCGGTCCCGTGCTCTTCGAGAAAGGCCCGTTCGACCAGTTGGCGGGCCAGGGAGGCGGAGCAGGGGCAGGTGGATGAGTAAGGAATTTGGACGCGGGCGCTGAGCTGGAAGACGCCGGCAACCCAACTGGCTTCCAGGCGCACTGGATAGCGCTTCCAACCGCTCAGCTCGGCGGTCACCAGGGCTGGGCGACGAACCAGCAGGGCGAAGTCGAGGCGCAGCCGGGCGGCGCGGGAGTCGCAGCTGCGGTGGCTGGTGACCATGTCAGCCAGCAGCGAGCGCAGGCGTTCGGGCGTGAGCGGCTCGCCCAGGCGGTCCAGTAACCGGTAGAGCCGGGACATGTGGATGCCCTTGGCGGTGGCCGCGGGCAGATCGACCTGAACGTCGGCCCTGGCAGGCACGAAGCTGTCGAGATCGCCTTCGCCGAGACGGATGGGCAGGTCGATGCCCTGCATGCCGACCCAATCGAGGGCGGCGGGCAGGGTGGCGGTCTCGCTAAGGGAGACGTCGGGGAGGATGGCGTTCATGGGCAGGGCTTGGCTCAGTGGGGATCGGCGGCCGGGGGCCAGTCGCTGAAGGGGTTGTGCAGGCGCATCCAGGCCGAGGGGCCAGCGGCGAGTTCGGTGTCGGTCAGCAGGCAGGCATCCAGGCGGGCACGCAGTGCGGCTTCGTCCATATCCATGCCGATGAGGACCAGTTCCTGGCGGGCATCGCCGACACCCTCGTGCCATTTCTCCTTGATGATGGCGACGGTTTCTTCATCGTCGGGCCATTGCTCGGGCGGTACCGCGGCCCACCAGCGCCCGGCGACACCATGGCGGGCGACGGCGCCGGCCTGGGACCAGGTGCCGGCATGGGCGGGATGGCTGGCCAGCCAGAAGTAGCCCTTGGAACGGACCACGCCTGGCCATTCCTGCTCGACCAGGGCGAAGAAGCGCTCGGGATGAAAAGGGCGACGCGCCTGGTAGACGAAGCTTGCGATGCCGTACGCCTCGGTCTCGGGGGTGTGCTCGCCGCGCAGCTCCTGCAGCCAGCCCGGCGCCTTGGCGGCTTCGTCGAAGTCGAAGAGACCGGTCTGCAGCACCCGCTCCAGGGGGACGGCGCCGAAGCTCGCCAATTCCAGCCGCGCGCGAGGATTGAGGCTGCGCAGGATGGCCAGCAGGCGATCGCGTTCGGCCGGTTCGACCAGGTCCAGCTTGTTCACCACCAGGACGTCGCAGAATTCGATCTGCTCGATCAGCAGGTCGACCACGGTACGTTCGTCTTCCTCGCCGAGAGACTCGCCGCGGGACTCTAGGGAGTCGCTGGAGGCGTAGTCGCGCAGGAAGTTGAAGGCGTCCACCACGGTGACCAGGGTGTCGAGCTGGGCGACGTCACCGAGGCAGCGACCGTCTTCACCGGCGAAGGTGAAGGTCTCGGCCACCGGGAGCGGCTCGGAGATACCGGTGGATTCGATGACCAGCTGATCGAAGCGGCCGTCCTGGGCGAGCCGCTCCACCTCGAGCAGCAGGTCTTCACGCAGGGTGCAGCAGATGCAGCCGTTGCTCATCTCGACCAGCTTTTCCTCGGTGCGCGACAGCTCGGCGCCGCCGTCGCGGACCAGGGCAGCGTCGATGTTGACCTCGGACATGTCGTTGACGATGACCGCCACCCGGCGGCCTTCGCGGTTATTGAGAATATGGTTGAGCAGCGTGGTCTTGCCGGCGCCGAGAAAGCCGGACAGTACGGTGACGGGGAGTTTCTGGCTGGAAAGGCTGGCTTGGGTCGTCATGGTCATCACGGGTAGAAGAAGTCGTAGGACGGATGCATCCCTGTGATATAGGCATCGGGATGTATATAAACGTTATAACATAACATTAACGGCGCGTTAAGAAGGCGCCTCTGCCTGATGCTGAAGCGCCACCCGGAACGTTGATGGTGGTGGCCTGGCTGCCCGTTCCCACTCTGTGCGGGCGGGCTTCAGAGGCGGGCGCTGCCTAGACGTGTTGACCGCCATTGATATGGATTTCGGCGCCGTTGATGTAGCTGGAGCGTTCACTGCAGAGGAAATAGATGGTCTCGGCGACTTCGTCGGGAGTGCCCAGGCGTTTGAGTGGGACTTCGGCTTCCACCAAGCCGTCGGTACCGGGCGAAAGGATGGAGGTGGCGATTTCGCCGGGCGCTATGGCGTTGGCGCGCACGCCCCGGGGACCGAATTCATGGGCCAGTTCGCGGGTCAACGCGGCGAGGCCCGCCTTGGAGGCGGCATAGGCCACGCCTGCGAAGGGATGCACCCGGGAGCCCGCGATGGAGGTGACGTTGACGATGCTGCCCTGGGCCGCTTCCAGCTCCGGCAACAGGGCGCGCGCGAGCAGGGCGGTGGACACCAGGTTGACGTTGAGCACCTGGGTCCAGGTGTCGGCATCGGAAGCCAATACCCCGAGGCGGCTGCCATCGGGCCCCTTGGGTGAGATGCCGGCGTTGTTCACCAGGGCGTGCAGCTTGCCACTGGGCAGGCGCTCGCGGACAGTGGCGACCAGGCGGTCGATCTGGGAAAGGTCGGCGAGATCGGCCTGGATGTGCGCATCGCGAGCTTCCGGCCAGGCGCACTCTGCGGAAAACGGCTGGCGGGAAACGGTGAGCAGCCGCCAGCCTAGGTTGCGGAACAGCTTGACGGTGGCATGACCGATCCCGCGGCTGGCGCCGGTGAGCAGCATGGTGCGCTGGGTCATGGGCGGCCCCGGCGGGAAGCAGTGTAGGCGAGAAGCGACAAGGCGAGCATGGTGGTTGGCTCCGGCGTCTGGCAGGCCGCTTCACTATGCCCAAGCTGGGAGCCAGCAGCAATCCGCGGCCAAGGTGCTTAGGCGTCTTCCTGGCGCAACCGGCCATGCTCGCTGCGCACCGTGGCCATGAAGGTCTGCATGGCCGACGACTGCACCCGATGGCGCCGCCGGATCAGCCCGTAGGGCGGCAGCCGGGGTTCGAAGGCGATGGGCAGCACCGCCAGGAGGTGGCGACCGGGGTAGTCGTTGACCACCGACAGTGGGGTCACCCCGAGCATGTCGGTCTGCTGTAGCAGCGCCAGCAGGGTCATGATGGAGGTGGTCTCGACGATGCTGCCGGGAATATCGACCCGGGCGTCGTGAAAGGCCTGGTTGATGATGGCGCGCATCGGACTGGGGTGCTGCTGCAGCACCCAGGTGTGCTCCTGCAACTCGCCCCAGGTCAGGTGCGTGGCCTGGGCCAGGGGGTTCTGCGCGCCGGCGATCACGCAGAGCACCTCTTCGCCCAGGCTGTCGAACAGCAGCTCCTCGGCGCGGGCGCCGGTGGGAATGCGCCCCAGCACCACGTCCAGCTGGTCCTGCAAGAGCGCCTGGACCAGCACATCGCTGGTATCCACCTGGATCGACATGGACAGCCGCGGATGACTCTGCTTAAGGGTGGCGATGGTGCGGGTCAGCAGCCCCGAAGCCAGCGCCGGAATGGCGCCCACCGCGACCCGGCCGAGATTGCCCGATTCCAGCGCGACCAGCTCCTCGCGCATGCCCGACAGTTCGGCGAACACCATCCGCGCGTAGTAGATCACCGTCTCGCCGAAGGCCGTGGCGCGCATGCCCCGTGGCAGCCGCTCGAACAGCCCCACGCCCAGCAGGCTCTCGATCTCGTGGAGCATCTTGGTGGCGGCCGGCTGGGTCATGCCGATGTCGTCGGCGGCGCGGCGCAGGGAGCCGAATTCCGCCAGTGCCAGCACCAGCCGCAACTGGCGCAAGCGCAGACGGCTGTGGATGGTGTGGGCATCGGGAATGCGCGTCATGCTGGCGGACCTCGGGGCAGGGGAGCCGGCTAGGGTAGCGCAGGAGCCGCGGCTTGGCGCCGGCGGGGTGCGCCCCCGCCAGGCCGGGGCGTTCACGAGGGCCGTACCTTGGCTCGCGGCGCGTATTGGCGCAGCGCCTGCAGTCCGCGCGCCAGCAGCGGCCAGCAGAGCATCAGCAGCGCCGCGGTGGTCAGGCTGCCCACCAGGGGATTGGACCAGAAGATGCCCAGTTGGCCGTCGGAGAACAGCATCGACTGGCGAAAGGCGTCTTCGGCCTTGTCGCCCAGCACCGCCGCCAGCACCAAGGGGGCGATGGGATAGCCGAGCTTCTTGAAGGCATAGCCAAGGACGCCGAAGCCGAGCATCAGCCAGACGTCGAACAGACTGTTGTGCACCGAATAGGCGCCGATCACGCAGACGGTAAAGATGATGGGCGCAATGATGCAGAAGGGAATGCGCAGGATGGCGGCGAACAGTGGCACCGTCGCCAGCACCACGATCAGGCTGACCACGTTGCCCAGGTACATGCTGGCGATCAGGCTCCAGACGAAGTCGTGCTGTTCGGCGAACAAGGTCGGCCCCGGGTGCAGGCCCCAGATCATCAGGCCGCCGAGCATCACCGCGGCGGTGGCCGAACCGGGGATACCCAGGGTCAGCATGGGCAGCAGGGCGCTGGTGCCGGCACTGTGGTCGGCGGTCTCCGGCGCGATCACCCCCTCCAGCTCGCCCTTGCCGAAGCCCTCGCGATTCTTCGAGAAACGCCGCGCCAGGCTATAGCTCATGAAGGAGGCGGCGGTAGGGCCGCCCGGGGTCACGCCCATCCAGCAGCCGACCAGGGCGCTGCGCAGCCAGGTCAGCCAGTAGCGCGGCAATTGCTTCCAGGTGGCGAGCACCGTACGCAGGGTGATGCGCGCCTGCTCGCCGCGAAAGACCAGACCTTCCTCCACCGTGCAGAGGATCTCGCCGATGCCGAACAGGCCGATCACCGCCACCTCGAAGCTGATGCCCGAGAGCAGTGCCGGTTGATCGAAGGTCAGGCGCAGATTGCCGGAGACGGTATCCATGCCCACCGCCGCCATGGCGAAGCCGATCATCATGGCCGCCACCGTCTTCAGCGGCGGATTCTTGCTCATGCCGATGAAGGTGCAGAAGGCCAGCAGGTAGACGGCAAAGAACTCCGGCGAGCTGAATTCCATGGCGAAGGCGGCGATGCGGCTGGAGAGGAAGGTCAGCAGCAGCACCCCGACCAAGGCGCCCAGCAGCGCCGAGGTGAAGGCTGCGGTCAGGGCCTCGCCAGCGCGGCCCTGGCGCGCCAGGGGGTAGCCGTCGAAGGTGGTGGCCACCGACGAGGGTTCGCCCGGGATATTGAACAGGATGGAGGTGATGGAACCCCCGAACAGCGCGCCCCAGTACATGCAGGAGAGCAGGATGATGGCCGAGGTCGGGCTCATGGTGAAGGTCAGCGGCAGCAGCAGGGCGACGCCATTGGGCGCGCCCAGGCCGGGCAGCACCCCGACCAGGATGCCGAGCAGCACGCCGATCACCATCAGGGCCAGGTGATGGAAGGACAGGATCAGGCCCATCCCGTGCATCAGGGAGTCGAATTCGCTCATGACAGGCTCCTCAGCAGGCGGGCGAGGTCGGCCAGGGGGCCGGCATCCAGTGGCACCTTGAACCAGAGGGCGAAGATCAGATAGCTGGCGAGGCTCACGCCGCCGGCGGTGGCGAGGATCTGCCAGGCGCCGTAGCGCCTTTGCCGCTGGCGATCGCGCGCCATGAACCAGGCGATGAACAAAAAGGCCGTGACATAGAGGCCCAGCAGGGGCAGGGCGACGACGAAGGCCAGCATCGGCAGGAACACCCGCAGCACCTGGCCGAAGGCGGCGCGCTCGACGAAGCCCGTGCGCAGCGCCTGCCAGCGCCACAGGGTCTGCAGCGCCGTGGCCAGGCTGGCCAGGGCAAGCAGCAGGCCGATGTAGAAGGGGAAGTAGCCCGGCTCGGGGCCGGCATCGCCCCAGCCGATACCCTGCTCCAGACTGCCCATCATCACGATGCCACCGAGGCCGGCGGTGAACGCCGCCACGCCCAGTTCCACCCAGCGGGTGGCGATCAGGGAATCTCCGGCCATGGCCGTCTCTCCTGTGTCGGTGCGCCGATCAGCGCTTGAGCCAGCCCGCGGCCTCGAACACCGGGGTGACCCGAGCGGTGTCCTGGGCGATGTAGTCCTGCAGCGCCTGGCCTTCGAGGAAGGTCGGCACCAGGGCGTTACGCTCGATATAGGCCTTGAATTCGGGCGTCTGACTCACCTTGCGCATGAGCTCCACATAGAAGACGCGCTGCTCCTCGCTGACGCCGCCCGGCAAGAGCACGGTGCGCGGGAAGCGGTATTGATCGATACCCAGGCCCTGCTCCTTGCAGGTGGGTACGTCCGACCACGCCTGGGTCTCGGTGACCTTGGCGGTATAGGCCATGCGGCTCCGGCTGAACACGCACAGCGGCACTACCTGTCCACCGCGCCACTGGCTCAGGCTCTCGCTGGGATTGTTGACGTTGGAGGTGATGTGCTTGCCAGCCAGCTGGGTCGCCGCCTCGCTGCCGCTCTTGAAGGGGATGTAGGTGAGCTTGGTGCCCTCGGTGCGATTGAGCAGCAGGGTCAGGGTCTGGTCGACGTCCTTCGACTGGCTGCCACCCATGCGTTTGCCAGCCGGGTCCTGCTTGATGGCGTCGATGTAGCCGCGGGCATCCTTCCAGAGCGCGTCGGCGTAGCTCCAGAGGATGAAGTCATCCTCGGCGATGGCCGCCACCGGGGTGAGATCGCTCAACTGGTAGCCGAGCTTGGCGGTCAGGGGCAGCAGATAGACGTTGTTGGTGGCGATGACCAGCTTGTCCGCCTCGCCCTTGGCCAGCTTCATCTCCAGAAAAGCCTCGGCGCCATTACCGCCTCCCTTGTTCATCACCACGGTGCTGGCATCGAGCAGCTTGTGCTGGGTGATGATCGACTGGATCAGCCGGCCGAGTTGGTCGGTGCCGCCACCGGGGCCACCGGCGACCACGATCTCCACCTTGCCATCGGGCTGCCAGGCGGCCTGGGCCAGGGGAGCCACCGCAGCGGCCAGACACAGGGGGAGGGCGGCGAGCAGGGAGGTGCTGCGCATGGGACTACCTCTTTCTTGTCGTTGTTTTGGGTGGACCGAGTGTGCGCAGCCCCGGGCAATCCTGACCACTCAAAAAAAGGCATGCACCGATAGCCTGAGGTTATGTCGTAGCGGGTGAGCGTGCTGAGACCTCGGCGCCAAGGGCTCTCCAGCGAAACCCTGAAAGGCACCTATATCCTCAGGCTATACACCTATGTGCAGATTTGATTAGACGGTTATCGAACTGGCAGCCGATAGTCGACCTCGCCAGCCGGCTGCTGAACGCCCATAACAATAATCAGGGGTCACGCCATGCTCTCGACGTCCCGCGCCAACCACCTCGACGAAGCCGCCGCCATACCCACGGCCCTGCAGGCCTCCCGCGTGCGTTGGCGCATCTTCGCCATCATCTTCGGCCTCACCGTCATCAACCTGGTGGACCGCGTCTCCCTGTCCATCGCCATGCCTACCATCGCCCGCGAATTCCAGCTGACGCCGGCCATCCAGGGGCTGATTCTCAGCAGCTTCTTCTGGGCGTACGCCCTCCTGCAGATTCCCGGTGGCTGGCTGATCGATCGCTACGGTCCGCGCCGGGTCATCGGCTGGTCCACCGGCCTCTGGGGCGTATTCCAGACCCTGGCCGCCTTCGCCACCGGCGGCCTGTCGCTGATCTTCGCCCGGGTCGCCCTGGGCGCTGCCGAGGCACCGCTGTTCCCCGCCGGTGGCAAGCTCAATTCGCTCTGGCTGGCCTCCAGTGAACGTGGCCGGGGCGCGGTGCTGATGGATTGCGGCGGTCCCCTGGGAGTAGCCCTGGGCGGTCTGCTCATCGCCTACCTGATCGCCGTCTTCGGCTCCTGGCGCACCGCCTTCTTTATCGCCGGTATCGCCACCCTGGCCATGGCCTGGCTCGCCTGGCGCTATCTCCGGGACGACCCGGCGACCCACCCCGAGGTCAATGCCGCTGAACTCGCATGCATCAACGAAGGCCGCACCACCTCGGTGGCCCAGGCGGCCAAGGCTGGCGCCCGGGGCCTGGGTATCGCCCGCCGCTCCCTGGCCGGCATCCTCATCGGTCGCGCCAGCTGGGCCATGGTGTTCTTTGGCCTGCTGACCTGGGGGCCCAGCTACCTGGCCCAAGCCCGTGGCTTCGACATCAAGGGCATCGGCGCCGCCACCTTCGTCATCTTCCTCTGCGGAGCCGTGGGCTCGCTGGTGGGTGGCTTCCTCTGCGACCTGCTGGTGCGTAAGGGCGTGCGCCGTGGCCTCGCCGCCAAGGGACTGCTGTCCTGCTCCGGCCTAGTGGCCTTGGCGGCCTTTCTGCTACTGCCGCACCTCACCGATCCCTACGCTGCCGTGGCACTGCTGTCCCTCACCGCCTTCTTCCTCATGTGGGGCAGCCTCTATTGGAGCTTCCCGGCGCTGCTGGCGGCGCCGGCACGGGTGGGTCTGATCGGCGGGGTGATGAACCTGGCCGGTAGCCTGGGTGGTATCGCCGTGCCCATTCTGGTCGGCCTGCTGCTGCAGCACCTGGGTGGCTATCCGGCGGTACTGGGCTTCTTCGCCCTCTGCTCCGGCCTATTCATCATCGGCACCCTGCTGATCGTCCTGGACCAGCGGGAGGTGCAGCATGACTGAGCGCTATAGCGGCCCCATCATCGACGCTCACCACCACTTCTGGGAGCCCCGGCGCAACTTCCACCCCTGGCTGTCCGGCGAGGAAACCATTCCCTTCCGTTATGGCGACTACAGCGCCATCAAGGGCGACTACCTCCCCGAGCACTACTTCACCGATGCGGCCGGTCATGACGTGGTCCAGACCGTCTACGTCGAGACCGAGTGGGATCCCCGCGATCCCCTGGGCGAGACCCGCTACGTCCACGAACTGGCGCGCCGCCATGGCGTACCCAACGCGATGGTCGCTCAGGCCTGGCTGGATGCCGAAGACGCTGCAGAGCTGCTCGCCGCCCAGGCCGCCTTCGCGCGGGTGCGTAGCGTAAGACACAAACCGAGCGGTCCTGGTCGTCCGGAGGAGGTCGGCAGCCAGCGCACCCTGATGAGCGATGACCACTGGCGCCAGGGCTACGCCGAACTGCAGCGCCACGGCCTGCACTTCGACCTGCAGACGCCCTGGTGGAATCTCGACGAGGCCTGCCGCCTGGCGCGGGACTTCCCGGCCATCCAGTTGATCCTCAACCACACCGGCCTGCCGTCCGATCGCCGTCCCGAAGGCCTGGCCGCCTGGCGCGCCGCCCTGGCCCGCCTGGCCGAATGGCCCAATGTGGCGTTGAAGATCTCCGGCCTGGGCCTCGCCGGCCAACCCTGGCGCGCCGAGGACAATGCCTGGATCGTCCGCGAGGCCATCGCCATCTTCGGCCCCGAGCGGGCCATGTTCGCCAGCAACTTTCCCGTCGATCGCCTGTGCGGCAGCTACGCCACCATCCTTGGCGGCTTCAAGCGCCTGGTGGCCGACCTGCCCATCACAGCCCAACGCCAACTCTTCCATGACACCGCCCAGCGTCTGTATCGCCCGGTGGCCGACGTCATCCGCCTGGACCCCTACCTGAGGACTTCCGCATGAGCAATTCCACGCTTCCCCGCCTGGCCCTGGTGCTGGGCGATCCGGCCGGTATCGGCCCCGAACTCATCGCTCGCCTGCTGGCCGATGCCGAGGTGCGCGGTCGTGCCCGGATGGTGCTCATCGCCGACGAGGACGAAGCCCGCACCGGCATGCGCATCGCCGGTTGCGAATACCCCTATCGCCGCATCGACAGCCTGGATGCCCTCGACTTCCAGGACGACATACCCCTGCTGTATCCCTATCGCGGGGCCGCCGAGGGTGCATTCCCCCGTAGCGAAGCCAGCGTCGTCGGTGGTCGCTACAGCCTGGACACCCTGGCCGTCGCCCTGGACCTGACCCAGGCCGGCCACACCGATGCCATCCTCTTCGGCCCGCTGAACAAGACCTCGCTGCACCTCGCCGGCCTGGGGCACAACGACGAGTTGCACTGGTTCGCCGAGCACCTGGGGTACACGGGACCGTTCTGCGAATTCAACGTGCTGGACGATCTCTGGACCTCGCGGGTGACCTCCCATGTCGCGCTCAAGGACGTCCCCGGCCTGCTCAGCCAGGAACGGGTGATCGAAGCCATCGAGCTGATCGACAATGAACTCAAGCGCAGCGGCCTGGCCCGGCCGCGCATCGGCGTCTGCGGCCTCAATCCCCACAATGGCGACAACGGCAGCTTCGGCCGCGAGGAGCTCGATCTCATCGGTCCGGCCGTGGAGCGGGCCAAGACGCTGGGCATAGCCGCCGACGGCCCCTATCCGGCTGACACCATCTTTCTCAAGGTCCAGGGCGACGCCCGCGCCTTCGACGCCGTGGTCACCATGTACCACGACCAAGGCCAGATCGCGATCAAGCTGATGGGCTTCTCCCGTGGCGTCACGGTCCAGGGCGGCCTGCCCATTCCCATCGCCACGCCGGCCCATGGCACTGCCTTCGACATCGCCGGCCAGGGCCGCGCCAACGTCGGCGCCACCCGCCAGGCCTTCGAGATCGCCTGTCGCCTGGGCACGTCCCGCCACTGATAGCTACCGAGGCGCCCTAGGCGCTTACCAAATCCGCCGAACCGGCCCAAGGGGCCGGCAGGCCTGACTCATGCTCGAAAAAGGAAACTCACCATGAAAATCACCAGTGTCCGTACCCGCGTCTTCGAATGGAAAGGCAAGGTCGTCCCGCCCCAGGCGCACTTCTGCACCAACGCCACTGACATCCTCTACGAACGCGGCGACGCCATGGGCTCCTTCCGCTTCCATGGCTGGCTGGTGGTGGAGATCGAGACGGACAGCGGCCTGGTCGGCCTCGGCAACTGCGCCCTGGCGCCGCGAGTGGCCAAGGAAATCATCGACCTGTACCTGACCCCCATCGTCATGGGCCAGGATCCCTTCGACAACGAATACCTCTGGCAGAAGATGTACCGTCGCACCCACGCCTGGGGCCGCAAGGGCATCGGCATGGCTGCCATCTCCGCCGTCGACCTGGCGCTCTGGGACCTGATGGGCAAGGCCGTGAACAAGCCGGTATTCAAGCTGCTGGGCGGCCGTACCAAGGAAAAGATTCCCTGCTACGCGTCCAAGCTCTACGCCAACGACAACCTGGACCTGTTCCTGGAAGAAGCCCAGGGTTATCTCAACCAGGGCTTCGACGCCCTCAAGATGAGATTCGGCTACGGCCCCAAGGACGGCCCCGCCGGCATGCGGCGTAACATCGAGCAGGTGCGCGCGTTGCGCGAACTGGCCGGCCCTGACGTCGATATCATGCTGGAGTGCTACATGGGCTGGACCCTGGAATACGCCCGGCGCATGCTGCCCAAACTGGCCGAATTCGAACCACGCTGGCTGGAGGAGCCAGTCATTGCCGACGACATCGAAGGCTACGTCGAACTCAAGAAGATGGGCATCATGCCCATCTCCGGCGGCGAGCACGAATTCACCTCCTACGGCTTCAAGGACCTCCTCGAGCGCCGCGCGGTGGACGTCATTCAGTACGACACCAACCGCGTTGGCGGCATCACCGCCGCGCGCAAGATCAACGCCCTGGCCGAAGCCTGGTCGGTGCCGGTCATTCCTCACGCCGGCCAGATGCACAACTACCACCTGACCATGGCCAGCACCGCCTCGCCCATGGCCGAGTTCTTCCCGGTGTTCGACGTCGAAGTGGGCAACGAACTCTTCTACTACGTCTTCAAGGGCGAACCCCAGCCGGTCGGTGGCTACCTGCAGCTGGACGACGACACGCCCGGCCTGGGTCTGGAGTTGTCCGAAGAGCATCTCAAGGACTTCGATGTGATCGAATAGGGCGCCCATTGGCTGCCGCCCGCGGGGAGGGCGGTGGCCATTTCAGCGCCGCGACGCTGAATGGCGCGAGTCGCCGCGTTGTTCGACTCACCCCGCCAGGATCGCCGCTGCCCCCCGTGGTTGTCGGGTGTACCATAGTACGCGACTGACCCCGCGGGTCACCGCCACATAACTCAGGCGCAGCGCTTCATCGGCCATGGCATCGTCGTAGCTCTGCTGGAAATGTCCGCTGGCGGCATAGAGCGCATTGCGCAGCGGGTGCGGCTGCTGGGGCTGACCGTCGTCCAGCACGATAGCCACCTCGGCCTGCAGTCCCTTGGCGCGGTGAATGGTGCAGGTGCGCACTCCTGGCTGTCGGCCCAGCTGCTCGTTGATGGCTTTCAAAGGTGCATTCAGGCGACTCATCACCATGACCGCGCAACGCTCTGGCCGTTCTCGCTCCGCTGCATAGCTTCGCTGAGCTTCGATTTCACCTAGCAATGAGGTCAACTGGCGACCTATATCGAATTGCGGCACGACCTTCACCCCGTGCCCAAGCTCATTTGCTGCACGAAAGGCCTGGGTTTTCTTGGGTTGCTTGTGACGCACCTGCGTCAGGATGCGCTCGCCGTCCGCCACGATGGCGGGTGAAGAGCGATAGTTGGTCCCCAGCATCAACATCTGACTGGGCGTCCGGCCAGGAAACCAGCGATCGAAATGAATGAACAGCTCCGGCGAGCTGCCCCGCCAGCCATAGATGGATTGCCAGTCGTCACCGATGGCCATCAGCGAGGGTGCGGCTTTCTCTTCGGCGAGTCTGAGTTGCACCTGCTGCAGCCAGAGGGCGATCTGCGGCGAGATGTCCTGGAATTCATCGATCAGCAGATGGGTAAAGGGTTGCAGGCGGGCAATCAGCGCACGACTGGGTTTCTTTTCCAGGCGATCCGTCAGCACGGCGAAGGCTGTATTGAAGGTGATCAGCCGCTGTTCCTTCAGCACCTTGCCGAAGTGTCGCCAGAACTGCTGCATGGCCTCCAGGAAGATCCGATCCCGCGTCGAGCATTCCAGCTGGCTGCTCTTTATGGCGCCGACCCTCAGGCCAAGGGTTTCGGCGAACGAGGCTTGGCCATAGAAGAGGTCGGGCAGCGGTTGCGGTTGACGCTCACCATTGAGTACGAAGGGCTGCAAGGGCGGGGCGCCAGGTGGCTCTTCCTCATTGGGCGCCGCCAGTTCCAGCAACAGATGAACCCGACGACGAAAACCGGCGTCCTCGCGGTAGCAATTCTCGTAGGCCTGTATCAGGAGCTGGCGTTGGCCTTCGTTCAGCGTGGCGCCAGCCAGCATGCCGTTATCCGGTTCATCCTCACCTTTCGATTGGGTGGACAACTGCTCGAACCACTGCGTCGCCCTCAGCTCTGAGCGCGCCAGTTGTGCCAGGGCCGAGTGAAAGGTTCTCACCAGTTCGCGTGCCGCCTCTTCATTCAGCGGAACCTCCCAGAAGGCCAGGACGCGCTTGAGCTGCGCGCGCAACTCTTCGCAGGAAGCCTTGGTAAAGGAGATGACGGTGAGTTGCTCGCGCGGGATCTCGAGGTGGCACAGCATGAACACCACCCGCAGTACCAGTGTCGTGGTCTTGCCCGAACCGGCACCCGCGAAGATCCGCGTCGCCGGGGCGCGAGCCAGGATCATCTTCCATTGTTCCGGCGACGGTGGCTGGATGATGCCCTGGGTAACGGCCTGCTCGACACGCATCTTCATCCGCTGCTCCTGAGCGCGCTTCACGGTGAAGACGGGACCATAGAGGGCGGTGGGGGAGGGGGTAGTGGTGGGGGGCTGGACGGTCGATTGCTCCCTTTTTGCACCTTTGCTGGCGGCCTTCGGCTCGGCCTGGCGCTTGGGGGCTTGGGCCGGCTCTGCCTTCTTGCGGCTGCCTGGCTTGGTGTCTCCATTAATAGGTGGCTCTCCTTTAAGGAAGAGCGTGGTCCGGGGAAACCAATCGCCAAGCGTATTCCTCAGCTGTTTTCGGTAGCGAGCCAGGATGGAAGTCATGCAGTCCTCGAAACATCGTCTGCCCGCATCTTACCTCGCACAGGTGACAGGTCGCTTTCTGTGGGCCTTTTTGGTCTCTGCTGAAAGTTTCTTGGAATAACCTGTTGACCTGTCCTGAAACTCCCCTATAATGCGCCCCACTTCCGGCGCAGACGCTGAAGCGGCTTGAAAATCAAGCACTTAGGTCTGAGCCGGGCGAGGGGTCCACGGATTCCTCGCTGTTTGGTCTCCTTTCGGGTGATGACGAGATGAAGCGGAGGGGGTTGACAGCTTCTCAGGATGCTGTAGGATTCGCCTC